>JBHHUB010000001.1:0-73481 GCA_046753625.1 Phycisphaerae bacterium
CCCGGCTACTTTAGAGCAGGCCTTCAGCCTGCCATCACGGTCGCGGACAAATTCATACACGCGCTTCAGCCCGCGCGGCCGCGCGGTTGCGCTGGCCGTCGGCTTACGGCGAACGCCCAACAGGGGCGTGCTTCCACGCGGAACACGCGGCGCGTTGGCGACGCTCGCGGCTATGAGTTTTCTTCTCTCAACCGGATGCGCGTCGAGTACACCCAAGGCGGATCTTGCCTATTTTCCTGATGGGCCGGCCGCCGCTCGCGTCGTGCACCTTAAGTCGTTCGACCGATTGAGCGAGCTGGCACCCGCGAAACCGACCCTGGCCGAGGTTCTTCGTGGCGTAACCCTCAGCGCGTCCGTCGGCACGCCGGCGGGGATCGACTTCCGCGATGGGCACCTGTACATCTGCGACACCGACCTGCGCGTGGTGCACGATTGGAACTTGGCTACCGGACGGGCGCGGCGCGTCGGTTCCGGGGGGCCGGCCCATTTGATGACGCCGGTCGACGTTGTGGTCGACGATAATGGCGATCTTTTCGTGGCCGACACCGGGCTCAATGCCGTTCTTCGGATCAGCGCCGCGGCCACTTCCGCCCAGTCCTTGAAACTCGAAAACGCCGATACCTTTCGACCGTCCTCGGTGGCGCTGCGGGGTGCCACGCTTTGCGTCTCCAACATCGCAGCCCACACCGTCGAGATGTTTGACGCGGCGACAGGCGAGCACCAGGCAGAGATCGGCGGCCCCGGTGGCGACTTGGGGCAGCTCTATTTCCCGATGGGCGTGGCCGTCGATGGGCAGGATCTATTGGTCAGTGAAATGATCGCATCGCGCGTTCAGGTGTTTGACGCCGCCGGCAAGTCGGTGCGGAGCTTCGGGCAGCCCGGCGATCGGTACGGCGATATGGGCAAGCCGCGGCACCTGGCGGTCGGCCCGGATCATACCGCGATCGTGGCGGACGCCGATTTTGGTCGTGTGCATCTTTTCAATGCGCAAGGACAGTTGCTATTGTTGGTGGGCGGTCCATCGGGGACGCCCGGCGGGACGCCGATGCCCGTCGGCGTGGCGGTGGCCCGCGACCTGCCGCCGAACATCACCCGGCTCGTGCCCGAGGGATTCCAGGCAGACTATTTCTTTTTCGTCACCAACAGCGTCGGATCGCCGCGGATCAACCTCTTCGCGGTTGGTCGGGCTCGCTGATGCGCGCGGCTATACGTTCTTGGATGGCGCTTCCGTGTCCGGTTTGATCACTCCTATCTCGTCGATCAGGACCATCGGGGTCTGTTTGATGCCACTTCGGACGGGCGCCTTGCCGCACGATCGGCCGGTCGGTTTATCCCCCGGGTCACAAGCGCAACCGCCGCCGGAGAACGATCGCCAAGTGAACTTGAGCACGAAGACGACCGCCGCCAGGGCAATGGCCAGCGCGATGTAGTCCTGGATTCCCATTCGATTCTCCTATGGCCACGGGCGAATCGTCCGCTGATGCGGAATCGCTACGCCAGCCGCGACGCGATCTGGTAGGTCGCCAGCGCCGCGACGTACGCCAACGACGTCATGTAGACGAACGAAACCAACGGCCATCGCCACGATCCCGTTTCCCGGCGTATGGCCGCCAGCGTTGCCCCGCATTGACAACACAGGGCGAAGAACGCCATCACCGATAGAGCCACCGGTACGCCGAACACCGGCGAGCCGTTGGGCCACGTCGCTCGTTGGAGCTTCTCGCGCAATCCCGTGGATCGTTCGTCCTGGTCGCCACCAAGATTGTAGATGGTTCCCATGGATGCGATCATGATTTCGCGGGCGGGGAACGAGGCGATGACGGCCGTGCCGACGCGCCAATCCCACCCCAGCGGCTTGACGGCCGGCTCGATGAACGCGCCCGCCCGACCGAGCAGGCTGTTGCGCAGGTAGGCACCCGCCTCTTCGTGATCGATTCGAACCAACTCCGCGTGGCGTTGCTCGGCCGACTGTTCGACGCTCCGTGCCGCTTGGCGCATGGCGTCGTGCGCGCGTGCGATGGCCGGAGGATGCGGATAATAGCCCAGCGCCCAGATGACGATGGAAACCGCGACGATAATGGTTCCCGCGGTCACGCAGAACTCACGTCCTTGCTCGTACATGCGAAAAAAGACGGTGCTCGGGGTGGGCCATTTGTACTTGGGCAGCTCCATGAGGAATGCTGCCGGCTCCCCGCGAAAAGCGGTTTTTCTCAGCAGCAGCGCAATGGCCACGGCCACGATTGCACCGACGCAATACATGGCCAGCAACGTCGCGGCCTGCATGCCGACGAATCGGCCGAGAAGCGGCTTGTTGGGTATGAATGCGCTGATCATCAGGGCGTAGACGGGCAAGCGAGCGCTGCAACTCATCAGCGGGGCGATCAGGATGGTGATGAATCGGCTGCGGCGGTCTTCGATGGTGCGGGTGGCGAGAATGCCGGGGACGGCGCAGGCGAAGGACGAAAGCAGCGGAATGAACGACTTGCCACTGAGGCCGAGCTTGGCCATCCAACGGTCGAGTAGAAACGCCGCCCGGGCCATGTATCCGCAATCTTCGAGGATGGCGATGAACAGGAAGAGAATGAGAATCTGCGGGAGAAACGCCAACACCGCCCCGACGCCGGCCACGAGTCCGTTCGTGAGCAGGCTCTGCAAGGCTCCCTGCGGCAGCAGCGTTGCCATGGCACTTCCGATGGCCGCGAACGTGGCGTCGACGGTGTCGATGATCGGCGCCGCCCAGGCGTAAATCGCCTGGAAACAGCAGGCCATCATCAGAAGAAAAATCGCCAGGCCGAAGAAACGGTGTGTTAGAATCAGGTCCGCCCATTCCGATCGCGATGCCCGCAACTGATCGGGGCGGGTCACCACCTGTTCGAGCAGCTTGTCGATCCACGCATAGCGCACCTGCGCTTCGAGCTCGATCAGGGATTCGCCTTCCAAAGTAATACGCTGCCGCCGTTGAGCCAGGTCTTGCGCCAGACTTCGCCCGCAGCGCAGGCCGAGCTTCTGTTCGTGGTATCCTCCGGGGTCGAGCAGGGTTTGGAGCAGCTCCGCGCGATTGCCGCCGTTGCTTGACCCGGCATGGCCGTCGGGCGCCCCGTCGTTGACAACCTCTCGTAGCTCATCCAACTCGCGGCAGACGCAATCCGGGAATTTCGCGCAGCGGTCCGATGCGGGCTTGTCCTGAGTTTCGAGCATGACGCGCGTCAGGGCATCGATGCCGGTTCGCTTGCTTGCCACGACAGGGACGACGGGGACTCCGAGGCGATCGGCCAGCGCCGCCGTATCGATGCGGATGCCGGATGCCTCGGCCAAGTCGATCATGTTCAACGCGACGACCAGTGGCGTATCCAATTCGAGAAGCTGACTGACAAAGAAGAGGTTGCGTCTCAAGTTGCCGGCATCAATAACGCATACGATGAGGTCCGGCTTGGCAACGGAGCGGGAACGGCCCGCGAGCGCTTCCAGAACCACGGTCTCGTCGGCTGAATGGGCGGTCAGGCTGTAGGCGCCTGGCAGATCAACGACACGAACCTGGCATCCGCCCGTTTCCGCGCGGAGCAGCCCCGTTTTCTTTTCTACCGTTACCCCCGGAAAATTGCCGACGCGCTGATGGAATCCGGTCAGCGCGTTGAAGAGTGTGGATTTGCCTGTGTTGGGATTGCCAACCAGTGCGATGGTCTTCTCGCGGGCGAACGTGCTGATGGCCTGGTCATCTAGCATCAAATGATTGGATTCAAGCGTGCGCGCTCCGCGCCGGTTGCCATGTCGGTCACAGCGCCGCTAAGGCTGCCAAACGCGAGCCCCCCAAGATGGCTCGCCGGGCGTGCGGGTAGACTACATCAGTTCGATCAATTGCTGCAGGGCGCCGCCGATGCCCACCGACACGCCGCCGACACGAACGATACACGGCAGCCCCGGCTTGACCATTTCCAACTTCGCCCCGCGAATCAACCCCATATCCGCCAGCCGCTTCGCTGCGCCGCGCGTCGCCCTTACGCTGGCAATGGTGGCCGTTTCGCCCGCCGATAGCTGTGGCATTGCGTTGTGTTTCACCACCTCTGTATCCTCCAAAAACGCCGCGATCCGGCGCCTCTGCGCCTTTGATTCATCGGAATTCTAACCTAATTGAGAAACATTCTCAATTAGAAGTTGGACGTATCACAAAAAAAGTTGCCAGAGCGTTCGGAATCGGTCACGATTAAAGTATTGCTGTAGTTTGGCTGGTGTCAGAGCCATTGCTCGTTCGCGTGTGGCCGGATCGTTAGAGGCAAGTAATCAGAACGCGCCCACCGATCTTTCAAATGCCCAGTACGCGCCTACCAGCGCAATCGCCAGGGAGCAGGGGCGGATGAGGGTACGGCGGTACCACGATCGATGGCGGAACCAGCCGAACACGAGAAAGGCCAGGGTCACGACGGCGAGTTGCCCCAATTCGACGCCGATATTGAAGCCGACCAATGCGGAAGCGAACCGCCCTTGCGGCATGCCGAGCTCGCGGAGTACGCCGGCGAAGCCCATGCCGTGAAGCAGTCCGAACAGAAAGACGACCGCCGGACGCCAAGCGGTCAGGTCGCGCACGAACAGGTTTTCGACAGCGACGTACAGGATGGAGAGCGCGATAAGTGGCTCGACGATGTGCGACGGAAGCGACACCAAGCCGGCCATCGACAAGCCCAAGGTAACCGAGTGGGCTACGGTGAACGCGCTGATCTGCAACAACAATGGTCGAAGCTGAACCGTCAGCAAGAAAAGCCCAAGAACGAACAAAACGTGGTCAAGCCCCTTGGGCAAGATATGCTCGAAGCCCAAGGCCACGTACCGGCCGATGACGAGGCTGCCTTCTTCGGTCTTGGATTCGTGCAGATGGTATGGTGGGCTGTCCTCCCCAGCTCCCAGGAGGTATTGGGCGCCTGTGGTCGCGGCCTCATCCAAAACGGTCAATTTGATCGCACCGAACGCGCGGGATGCGCCGAACGTAAACGTCGCTGCGCTGTCCGGGTATGGACCCAGCAAGCGGGCCGTGGAGCCAAACGCTGAGGTCGACACATCAGCAGCTGTGGCAGGATGTTCGTATTCGGGGAAGGTCACCTCCGGCGTTGCCTCTTGACCGTCGAAACGAATGCGAACGCGCCGCAAGATGGTATGGCGCGCCTGCTGGAGCGCGCGCTTCAGTTCCTCCGGCGACAAGACCCGAAGCGCGTCCGCAAGCGCGGCGGAAGGATGTGCGGAGGACATGCCCAGAGCCAACGCATCCACAATGATGCGCATGTCGATTTCGTACGTGCCGTCCGCCTTCACGACGGCCACGACCTGCGTGATCGAAAAATCGTGTGCGCGGGCCGCGTCTGCCTGGATCATGGCCAGCGTGACCCCGACAAGAAACGCTGCGGATGCGAGTCTTTGCGTCCCTGAAGGCGTCATGAAATCTTGCCGGATTACTCACGATTGATAGCACGTTTCCGGGGTGATCATGCCAAAGAAGGCGTGTACGCTGCCCCACCCGCAACGGCGCGATTCTAGCTGCTTTTGCCCAAGCACTCAATGGCAACGGCGAGATCAGGGAGGCAAGAGGGTGGATGACACCATCGGCGGCTGTGACGGCGCGCTGATGGCGTGCTCCAAGAGGCTGCGAACAAGACAGCGTTCCATCCGCCGGAAACGGCCCACGCCGGGACGCGCTGCGCTGCCGCGACGCAAGGTCTTGGGACGCCGAGTGCGATTCCGTCAGCTCGAACGCCCCCACTTCGCAAACGCCTATTCTCTCGCGGTGGGCGGCGCAATGACTCCCGCCTTGGGTTCACCGCCGGTCGGAACTCACCCGCAGCGTCATGCGCCCGCACCGGCGTTGGTTGATGTTTTCAACACGATATGGGTGTTGTCTGACGGCCTGGGTATTGCTACGGTGGACCAGGGGATGTGGAGGTTTTTGAGATCAAGAGCGAGCGGCTCAAGCCGGCAGGGGAGGCGTCCGCGGTCCATCGGCAAGACGCCCAACACCGCGTGCGGAGGAAATGGTGGCCCCGCGCGGTGGTGCGCCTGGGCAACCTGCATCGGCGTATGCTCGGTGTGTTCTTCGTGCTGATCGGCCCGAAGTACGCATACCGCCTTACCGGAGCCGCGGCTCGCTGGATCTATCGACTGCTGGATCCGCTACGCCTGCGCAGTGAAGCCCAATGCCGTGCCGCGCTGAAGGACCAGGTGGCCGAGGAGGCCGTGCCGCGCATTGCGGAGCAATCCTTTGTGAATCGCGCGCGCAATCTGACGGACTTGATGTTGGCATCGCGATGGCTGCGCGCCGATACCTATCAGCGATTCGGTGGCCGAATTGAGCAGCCCTGGCTCAACCAACTGCTCGATGCGCAACACGACCGCAAGCCGGTCATCCTTTTGACCGCCTACTACGGTGCATTCGATTTGTTGCCCGTCTTCTTGGGCTACAACGGCATCCGCGCGACCGCGATTTACCTGCCTCACGGCAATCCGGGCTTCGACGCCTACCGGCGGCGCATCCGCAGCCAGAGCGGCTGCGAACTGGTGCCGGTGAATCGCGCCGGATCGCGTATCGGGGACGTGTTGGAGCAGGGTGGGACCGTGGCGCTTGTGGCCGATCATCACGTCGCGTCGCGTGGGATGCCCGTGACGTTTCTGGGAATCAAGACCCGAGCGTTGCGTTCGGTTGGCTTGCTCGCGTGGCGGTACCACGCGGACGTGGTTGTGGCCGGGATTCGGCGGGTAGGGGAGGCCTTTCGCTTCGATCTGATCGTTGCGGACACGGTTCGATACGAAGAACTGGCTGCGCAGGAGGATCCCGTCGCGTTCGTTACCGACCGGTATCTGCGCGCGTTGGAGCGCCTGATCATCGAAGACCCCACGCAGTACCTCTGGGGTTACGCCCGTTGGGGCGAGGATCACGCGCGCGAAGTCGTGGCGGGGCACGTCACTCGATCGCGCGGCGACATGCGCCCGGCGTCAGCTTCCGTTGGCGGAGTCGGCGATGGCCAGACCGAGGTCAAGGGATGAGCCGAAAATGTCGGTGGCGCCCGCCAACGCTTTTTCAGAAAGCGGGAAGCCCACCAGGAATGCTACAAGACCGGCAGCCAGCAAACGCATGCGACCAAAACGCATTGTGTTCTCCTCCTCGCGAGATTCGTCCTACCATCGAGCCTGAATCCTTGGGCCGGCCTGCGCTGCACGACCGGCCACATCGACTAAATCGACCAAACCGGGCACGGTTTTCCACTCGAAATTGACGGTGGCCTTGCTTCGCCGTCCCGGCAGCGGCACCACATCATGATACCGGCGTCCGCCATCATCGGTTTCATGCTGCCCCAACCCATTGAAACGGGTTGATGATCCAAGGCGGGAGGATGGCCTGCGTCCGGGCCTGACGTCGCTGTCCGGGGGCAAGGCCTCGAAGCGGTCTGCAAAGGCGGCCTGAGGAATATGGCCAAGGCGGTTTCCGGAGATGAATCCCTGAGAACACGTCACGCGGTATGACCCACAAGGCCGGCGCCGGGAGTCCTGCGCGCCCGAATGTCCGCAGGGAGCGCAGGTATTGCCCCAACGGGCCCCATGGACAGCCGCGCCGTTTGAGGTAAACTAAAGCTTGCGGCGCGGTCTCGCTCCTGGTTTTCGGCGGTCGGACGCGGCGCGAGGGCCGACATGCTCGCTACGCCATGCCGAGGGGCACGCGGGCCGAAGCAGATCGCGGCTGCGCAAATTGCGGCCGAAGCCGGGGTTGGTTCTTGCGGTCGCCAGGGAGAGTGCACACGTGGAACTGGCCAAACGTCCAAGCGGCGATGAGTATACACCGGCCGGCGCCTACCCGGCGTTGCGGCGGCGCGTTCGGGCCGCTGCCGCAGGGTTAAGCATTCCCACGGTGATCGCGTACGCCTTCGACCGGCGCACGCGCATCCTGCCCTACTTCTACAGCAGCCATCACATGGCGCCCGCGGGCGCGCGTGCCATAGGATCGGCGTTGTACGATTCGGGATTCTCGGATATCCGAATTGTCTTGCAGCAATGGACGCCGAACTTTCGTCCGAGCCGGGCCTATGTCGGCGGCAAGCCCATCGAGATGCTGCTGGTTTCGAGTATGCAGATTCACGCGGAATGTGCGTATGATTTGGTGGCGGATGCCTGCACTGTCCCGGTGGCATCACGCCCGCTGATTCTGGCCGGCGGACCTAAGGCGATCTACGAACCGTGGGATATGTTTGGTATCCGCGGCGACGCCCATGTCCAGGCCGACGTCGCGATCACGGGCGAGGAGTTTGTCTGTATCCAGCTCATGGAAGTATTGCTTTCCTACCGGGGCGCGCATTCGACCATGCGCGACGCTCTTGTGCGGGCCCGTAGGGATCAGGCGTTGACGGCGATTCCCGGATTGGTGTACCGACAGGACGACGACATATACGCCCCGCTGGTCACCACGGGCGTTCAGCGGTTGGTTCAAGACCTGGATGAGATGCCGCATCCGGTGATCGGTTACCGTTTGCTGGAACGTCCCCATCGCAAGCGAGTCCTCTTTGCTGAGCCACTGGCCGTCGATCGAGTCCATCGGTACAGCACGATCGGGTCGTTGACGATGACGCACGGATGCAAATTCAACTGCGACTATTGCCCGATTCCGGCATACAACCAAAGAACCTACCGCCACAAGAGCGGCGAGCGGATCGTGGACGAAATGCGCCAATTGCGGGAGCAAATCGGGATCCGGTATTTCTTCGGCACCGACGATAATTTTCTCAACGACCGGTCATCGGTCGAAGAGATATTCGAGCAGATGGCGTCGGCGACCATCGGCGGCCGGCCCCTTCGCAAGATGGTGCGGTGGGGCACCGAGGCAACCGAATTCGACACGTGGAAGAATCGAGACCTGCTGCCGATCGCGCGGCGCTCCGGCCTTCGGGCGCTCTGGTTGGGGATTGAGGATTTGACGGCGACGCTCATCAAGAAAGGGCAGTCGGTCAGCAAGACGGGCGAGCTGTTCGCCCTGCTCAATAAGACCGGGATCAGCCCGATGCCCATGATGATGCACCACGACGGGCAGCCGTTGTACACGCGGGAAGGGTTGTACGGCCTGCTGAACCAAGTGCGGTTCCTGCGCAAAGCCGGAGCACAAAGCATGCAGGTCACGGTCCTCACGCCGGCCGTCGGTACGCGATCGTATGAGCCGACATTTGAAAAGGGGCTCGTCGTTGACACCGTCGCGGGACGGCCCGTGCTGCAGCACCAGTTCGATGGCAATCACGTAGTCGCCACCGACTCCACTACGCCTTGGCGGGTACAGCTCAATGTGTTGTTGGCGTACGCCTGTTTTTACAATCCGCTCAATTTCCTGGCCTCGATGATTCGCCCTGCCAACCGGCTTTACCTGCTCAAGCTGGGCGATCAGCTCGTCGGAATGTCCGGCCTCATCAGCACCGCGATCAGTTCGGCCCGGTGGTCCTATCGGCTGCGGCGCGGCCCCATCACCCGCCAGCTTATCCCGCCCGGCCCGAAGACGCCGTTGATCGATGTATCCGTTCCGTCAAAAAGTGCCAAATGTAAGTCACTCAATGTTGTGGCCAAGGCCGGCTCGCCGAACTTCGTGTGAGACGCTCCGGCCGATCGCGGCCGTTATCGTGTTGCCGGGGGCGCGAGCAGGGCGCGCTGCCGCGTGCACGCGAGCGGCGCGTTAGCGCTGGGCGAGTTGCTCGACCATCCTCAAGCCGCGTTGCTCGGTGAACGTGCCGATGCGTCGCCGTGAGGCGATATCGTATATGAGCAGCATGTTCTTGGAGTGATCGTCGACCACGCAGAACGTGAACACCAGGTCTACGACTTTCCGCATGGATGTCAGGTCCAGCGCCGCAAAACCATCTTTCACCCACAAGATCGCGGCGCTGGATCGGGCGTCGACGGCCGAAATGATGTCGTGCTCGCGGAGCCGGTCGATGGCCTTGGCTCGTGCCGACTGATCGGCTTGAACGTCGCCGTGCCGGATCGATCCAGCAAGCGGTTGGGATGCGCCGGCCGCCATTCGAGAAGAACACGCCAAACAGGGGTAGCCGAGCGTCCGACGAAAGGGTCGAGTTCTGAGCAGGGGGCAGTCGGCGCCACCGGAATCCGAAGAGGCGACACGCCTGGGTGAATCGGGCACCTTTGGGTCGGTGCGTTCGAGAACGGATCCCGTGCCGGTGGGCCGATCCACGCCTCGATCCATGGTCGGCGGATCGGGGGCCACTCGTTGCGAAGCCGCATCCGACGGGTCGCTGCCGGGCGACCATGCGGAGAACCCCATCGTGGCGATGGCCGCTACCAACAAGAGCGGTACTGCTACTGTGGCTTTCATGGCATCCCTTCTCCCAAGGGCGGGCAGTTGGGACCGGAGATGATCTTCGTCCCATAAGAAGCGATCGATTGGAACTGCCGCGACCACATCAATTCCATCTCCCTTGTAGTACCACAAGAAGCGCACAGGCGAAAGTGGAAAATCCAAAGTGACGGCTTGGCTTTTCGGACGTTGCCGCAGTGGTGGCGTAAGTGGTTTATTGGCAGTAGGTTACGGGATCACCGACCGTGGCGCGGATGCCTGCCCGCTCCGTCGTGGCAGATTTTTACAAGGTTTTTCCATGATCTTTGTCAACTCGAGCCACGGTTTGCGTATTACCTTGTGAAACGCTTCCAATAACCTCCGGAACGGATCAAACCGCTCTCTGCAGGGGGGAGCCTTGGCTGCCACGCAGCAAGGCTCCCTTCCGCTTTTTTACCCAGCGCGGCCGGCTGCCAGGACGCTCGTGCTTTGACACACCTAAACTTTCGGGTTCGTTACGAGTCAGAGCCGCGGGCGCCAGCCCTCGGACTGGTCCCACCGCTGGCGCGGTGGGCTCTGATTCGCGCGCGCGATGAACTGCAGCACCGGCAACCAAACCATGTACCGGGTTCGTGTGCCGGATTCGTGTCCCTGGCGCGGTCATCCTCGCCGGGCAGTGACGGTTTCGCGGAGCGTGCCCGGACACCGCGGCACGGGCCTCGCAATCGCTAGCAGGAGCGGCGTGAGATTTCGAGAAAGAGGGCGAACTCGGCCTGGGACAACTCGACCCCACGGCGGGCCATTACTTTGCGCGCGACGTCCCGCAGTTTTTCCGCGTCGCCGGACTGGACACCTCGCTCGTCAAACCAACTCAACGTCGGCACGGCCTTGGGCGCCACGCTGGTTGATACCACGTTGCCCGCAAAACCGATCACCGCACCGGTGGGGAGTGCCGCGTTGATGCCGATCTTGGCGTGATCGCCGATGATCGACCCCAGAAATTGAGCCCCTGTGTCAACATCACGTTTTCCCAGTCGAACGCGTATCGAACCGTAGGTATTCTTGAGGTCGGAGTTGGTCGAACCGGCTCCCAGATTTACCCAACTACCTACGTAGCTGTGCCCGAGAAACCCGTGGTGTGGCTTGTTGCTGTAGCCGTAGAACGTGCAGGCGTCGAGTTCGCCGCCGACCTTGCATACCGGTCCGATCGCACAACCGCCGTGCAACCAGGCATGCGGATGAACGTGCGAACCGGGACCGATGTAGGCTGGGCCTTCGATCACGGCGTAGGGGCCAACGGTGACGTCATGGCTGATGAAGACCGGACCGCCGTTCGTATCCAGGACGGCCGTCGGGTGGATGCGCGTGCGCACGCCAACGTGCAGCCGGTCGGATGCGCCGCTGACCTCCGGAATCGGTTCTTCGATCACGGCGTCCTCTGCCGTCCATTGCTCCGCGAATCGGTTCGAGGTGTTGAGTACCAGATCCCATGGGTACTCCAGCATGGTCCCACGCGCGTTATGGGTGGGCTGGCCGGAGATCGCTTGCCGCAACGCGGCGGCGTCCAGCATGGTCTCCGCCTTCAACGCGCCGGCCAGCGCGCGGTCACAGACGACAAAAGCCACGTCACCACCCAGCGTGCCTATTGCCGGTGCTTCGGGAAATGTGGTCTTGTCGGGGCACAGCCAGCGCCCGTTTACGAGCACATCGCCGGTGGTCGGAGTGTGATTCACCGGGGCACCGCACCGCTCGGCGGCGACGGACGCCATCCAGTCCCGCGTCCAGATTCCGGCCACGCTGCGCCCGGTGCATTGGGCGGCTCGATCCATCAGGAGCTTGCGGCCGAGGCGCAGTTCAAACAGGGTGCGCCAGCAGGTCAGCGGCTCGAGTTTGGACGTGCCGTGGTCCTCGAAGAGTAGGATGCTGTCCATGGGGAAATTATATCGTGGATGACGCGTGCGCCCAAGTCCGGCCGCCCCGTAGCTCAGCCGCCCAGGCTAGTGCTGCATCACACCCCAATCTATGGGTTGTCGCTGCCCGAGCCACCGGAATCGGGCCCGCGAATCAGAGCCCACCGCGCTAGCGGTGGGACCAGTCCGAGGGCAGCCGACCGCGGCTCTGACTCGTAACGAACCCGAAAGTTCAGGTGTGTCAAAGCACTCGCATGGTCACGCCGCCGAGGGCTGCTGTGCTCATGGGCAAAAGACAAGGGCTTGCGCAGAAAGCACAAGCCCTTCGTCACGTCTAAACGACCCGACCGCCGCAATGCCGGTGAACGCTAACGGACGGAACCCTTTCGATAATGGGGTAAGCCCGCGGAAACCCGGACCGCCAACCTCAAGAGGGGTCGGTACGTCGTTTGGTTTCAACCTTCGAGCTTTCCAAGGTTCCTCTATAAGTTCCAGCCAACGAATCGCGCCCTGCCGAACATGAAAGTCCGGTCGCTTACGACTGCTACAGTATATCCTACCGGCGGCCCTCAGCCAAAGCCAAAAAGGGAAAGACTCGTCGAACAGCTCTAACCTTCCGTCGGCAACGGGGTTAGTTGCGCCGGCTTTTCTTGAGGGGGTCTCCGTACGCTCGCAATACCGGCCGGTATCACCGGATGTGTGGCAGCATGCGCCTTGGCGACTGAAACGGCGCATACCGCGTGACGCCGTTGAACCCATTATCGGGCCAGGACACCCACGTGGCGGTGGCCGATAAAACGGGCCGCGCTGGTGGCGTTGCGAAGTTCCACTCGACAAATGGGTAGGGTAAGCGGTCCGTGTTTGCCTTCTGCGGCGGTTTGCTCATGTTTGCCCTGGAAGAGAACGATCAATTGTCAAAGGTTGGCTGGTGCGTCGGTGTCGCGTCACTCGTAGGCAAGGGGCCCGTCGCGGCTGCGCGGGCGGTAGGCCCACGCACGAGTGGTGATCCGGCACTCGTTGATACACGCGCAGCCACACGCACTGGATCGCGTGTCTTATTGGGGGATACCTGTCATTACGCCTAACGCAGAACGTATGCTGCTGGGGCCTTGGCCCCGGCGACTTCTTGGGGGATGCGCCGCGCTTACCGCGTGCGCGGTGGGTTTGCTATCCTACGCTCCGGTGGCCCCCGAGAGTGGTGGTTCGCTCTGGCTGGCCGGATCGGTGGCACCCGTGCTTGGCGCACTGGCGTGTATGTGGATCGTCGTGTGGCGTCTGTTGGGCCGGTGGCGTCGGAGGCTGGACGTTGCGCTGCGGCGGGAGGAAGCGACCGTCACGGAGCTGAGGCGGCAGGTGGGGCAGCTATCAGATCAGTACAGCAGTTTGAAAGTGACGGAGAAAGCCCTTGCCGGTTCGCTGGCGGACAGCGAATCCGCCGTGTCCGAGCTTCATGGTCAAATCGAACAGCTCGAGGCGTTGCGCGAGGAACTCACCCGGACCCATGACGAAGCGACGCAACGCGACGAGGCCAAGAGCGCGTTCTTGGTTCGGATCGCACGCGAGCTGCGGACGCCGCTTACGGCGATTCTCGGGTTGGCTCACAGCCTGATTCACGAGGGTGATTTGCAGCAAGCTCCGCCGGAGCGTGTGGAAACGATTTACACCATACGCCAGAAAGGGGAACAACTACTGGCCCTGGTCAATGAGATCATCGAATTGTCGGAGGTGGAGTCTGGCGTGGGCGTGCCGTCGCTGACGCGATGTCAGTTGACCGAGCTGCTGGGTGAGGTGCGCGGCTCGATGGAGGTCTGGGCAGATGCCAAAGATGTGACCCTTGTCATGGAGTACATCGGCCAGCTTCCTGAGACCGTCGAGACGGACGCTACACGGGTTCAGCGGATTCTGCTCAATGTCGTGGGCAACGCGGTCAAGCACACCGATAGTGGCGGCATTCGCCTTCTCGTTCGATTGACGCGCGGCGAGCAGGAACAGCCGCAGTTGCAGATCGATATCGTCGACACGGGCATCGGCATGACCAATGAGCAGAAGGCGCGGTTGTTCCGCCCGTTCGCCGCCGTGGGCAGTGAGCACGAATACCACTTGCAAGGACCCGGTCTCGGGCTGACGATCAGCAAACGCTACGCGCAACAACTCGGCGGAGATCTTGAGCTTGTCGACACCGGCCCTGGATTGGGAACCCGTTTTCGTCTGTCTTTCGACGTCGGCGATTTGGAAGACGTCCGCATGTTCGAATTCGGCAACCCGGTTTCCGAATCATCGCACCCGACCGCCGCACAACCGGTCGACTGTGCCGCCGCCGCCGATACCGCTCCGGGGTCGTTACAGGTTTGATTGCATGGATCGAAAGGTTGTGAGCGATTCCGACAATTCCGTCGCCGGCGACGTCGCCTCTGCCCTCCGCAGGATGAAGTCGCCACGGTATTCGCAGTCTCGAAGTGCCACGATCATGCCCCTGATATCCACCTCGCCTTCGCCCAGCGACGTTTCGCGCCCCACACGCCCGGGTTCTCCTGCTGTGGCGTCGCGCACGTGAACCAACGCGACGCGTGCGGCCCAATCGTCGAAACGGTCCAGAGGATTGCACCCGCGCATGACCATCTCCGCGGGATCCAGGCAGACGCCGACGGCCAAGCAGGCGATTGCGTTAAGCACATTGACCAGCCGCCCGCCGGCATCGAAGGCCGGCTTGAGAGCGAGCGTGGCGTTGCGCGCGTCCGACGCTTCCGCGAGCCGGCCCAGCGCTTCGCCGGCGACAGGCACGACGGCTCCGGACTCAGCGTCCGTTACCGCCCCGAGGGATGTTACGACGACGGGCACAGCCATGCTCGCCGCCATTTCGATCACTTCAATTGTCTGGTTGACGCGCTGGTCGATCGAGTTCGGCTGCGTCAGGCGCATGGATGGGAAGTCTGCGACCAGCGCGGCAATGTCCAAGCCAAGTCCCGCTGCAAAACGCTTCACATGCCGCCGGCCACTGATGGAAAGGGTTCGGGCGGAGAGTTCACCGGCAACCGCCGGGAATTGCACGGCCCGAAACCCCATCGCCGACGCGCGGCGCAGACCGGCCTTGGGGGGCAATCCAAGATCCTGCAAGTCGACACCGACGCGACCTGAGTCCATTCGCAAACCTCGCACGCTGGTCAACAGTTCCAAAACGATCCGCCCAGTTTATACGCGATTTGATTCTTGTGCAGCGGCCTGCCTGCCGGGCGGATCGGTCGACGTTCGTGACGGCTGGGGCGGGAAGGGGTGCCGCGTCGGGTGCCCGAACCGGCTTCTGTGGGGAGGCGGCCTCAAAGCCGCTTGTTGAGGCGATGGATTTCCGCGACCTGATAGAAGCAGCTCATCACGGTGGGCACGAGCAGCCCGAAGCCCACGGCGAATCCGGCGTGGTCCGAGAAGGCCGCGTCCAGCGCGGGCATCGTCATCACCACCGCCGCGATGCCCGACACCAGCAGGACCGATCCCTGAAAGGCGGTCAGGGCAATGACGACAAGCTGCCGGTTGATAAACGCCAGGGCCGACGCTGAGAACAACGCGGTACCCACCAGAATCCAAAGCAGGCTGCCGCTGAATCCCGCAGACGAGAGGACTTCCATGATGGTTGCCGCGCCGACCAGACCGCCGAGCAAGGCCAGCGCGTAATTGACGGGCCAATAACTGATCGCGGCCATCGCAGCGGCAATGCCCAGCGAGTACCAGACTTGGTTCGGATCGCCATCAAAAAAGTGGACGCCCAAACCGAACCCGATCAGGCCGAACGAGATGACCACGCAGCCCTTCCACAGCCGCCAACCGAAGATCATCAGGCCCAATCCACACAGCATAAGCGGCAGACTGATGATGGTTTCGCTCGATCGAAGAAACGTAGCCCAGTCCGGTAATGATGTAATCATAATACGCTTGGCCTCTTGAAGCCCTGCCGTCGTAGTCCGTGCGTTAGCGGGGCCGGTCCACCTCGTACGCGACCGGGGGGCATGGGAACACCGGCTCCCCGGCCCACCGCGGGCGCTGCCAATCGGCGCGAATCGGCTCCGAGCGCACAGCGCAGGTTGCCGACCGATTGGTGATTTTCTGTGCCAAAAAACCTTACAATACGGGGAGTAGGGGGAACGATCAGTCGTTCGAATCGGACGAACGTGAGTCAGCCAGTGGTTTGCGCGTCAGCAATCCCTGAAGCAACACGGAGGTGAGAAAAAAGCCACCAAGCGTAATGCCGCCTGCAAGGCTGCTGCCGACCAACGCCCGATAAGAACTCGGGAGGAACTCAGCCAGCAACGCGCACACACCCGAGGCGACGAGAATCGTGCCCGCCAGAGACGTGGCCAACACCAGCGCCCACCGAACGGCAACGACGCCGAGGAAGAGGCCGATGACCATCGCCGCCAGGCCCACCGACAGCGCACGGTTTTCGATGCTCGGATCCTTGCCGGTGGCGAAGGTCCAGAATTCGCGCACCAGCTCGGCCGGTTTTTGGGCGATGTACGACGCTTTTTGTTGGGCCGTGGGGATCACAAAACCGTCTCCGTCACCCTGGACGGCCACGAGCCGTGCTTGCTCGTATTCGTTGATCTGAGGAATGAGCTTGTCGTAACTGAACACACCGAGCGCGAGCACCGTGAGCACCGCGCCGACCGCGGCGCCGACCCACAGACGAAACGTCAGGTGCCCGATCGCAGCCACCATGCCGCAACCGGCGATCACACAGAGCGGCAAGGAGTAGCCCGAAATCTCTGCAAAGTGCTTACCGCCGATGATGCCGACGGCGGCGAATCCGAGCATCAGGGCGACGCGGGCGAGCTTGGCACCGAGTACGCTGATCGTGATGCCCGCGATGAGCACGAGGACCGCTACCGGCACCATATTCGCCAGGGCCTCCGGCGGCAGGTGCTGGACGAAGAACTGATGGACTTGCTCGAGTCTGGCTGAGAAATCTGGCATAGCTGTCACCGTTTCCATAGTAGGCCGATTCTACCATGCTATTCGCCGGATGGGAGCGAATATTCTGTCCGTTATCGGGCGCTTCGGCCTGCGCTCCTGGACGGCTTGGATGGATGCCCGGCGCTGTGGTCAATTGGGGACTACGAACCGGTCTGGGAAGGTGGAAATGTCGATGACCGTGTGGTTGGCGTCGGCCCGTCCGGTTTCGCGATAATTGGTGCGGAGCATGGCGAGCTTGCGGGCGACGCTGTTTTCCTCGACTTCTTCGCCCGGCTCCGAGCCCCAGAGGATGCGCCCGCCGGCGACGTCTGTGGCCAGTGCGATGTGGCTACTCCGGGGATCGACGCGACCACGATGGTTGTCCACGAGGACGGCGGTTATCTGATGGCGGTAGGGCTCTTGGGCAAGCCGGCCAATCACGCTGATTCCGGCTTTGATGTCCTCGCCGGGCCAGACTTGTCCCGGTTCCGGCGGTGGTCCGGCCACACCTTGAATCAGCGGTCGGTCGGGATCGTAGCGGTACAGTCCGGGCAACCGGACGGCATCGGCGCCAACGAGGCAGAAGCCCGTTTCAGATCGAATCATGGCGAAGGGAACCCGGAAGCGAGCCAGGACTTCAAAGCTTCCGTTGCTGCGTCGTCGGACGTGTTTGATATCCGCCACCCATGCGAGCGAGCCCACGCGATCGGCGATCCTCTTGCACATCGTATGGTCCGTCCAATCTTCCTTTAGCAGATCGGACACGGAGGCATCCAAGTCCGGGCGTGCCAGCGAGGCCAAGGATTCGGGCAGGTTCGGGAAGATTACGGTCGGGGATGCTCGATCGGCGAGCCGCGCGAGGACGTGGGCTTCAAGCCGATTCATACCCAAGAGTCCGGCCAAGACCAAGACGGCAGGCAGGGCGAGAAACGCGCCACAACGGGCGCAGCGCACGAGCGTTTCGGTCTGAACCGTGGGGACTCGGAATCGACCACGCGAACGGGGCTTTGGTTTTCTTTTTTTTCTTGCCATAGGTTGGGGCTGTTTTGCTTAAGGTCGTCGTGTCTCGCAGGCTGGAAGCCGTCAGCCATCTACACGTCGTGGGGCCGTGCGGGCATCGAGCCTTCGGCCCGGTTTCGACTCGGACCATGCTGCGCTGTCGTATTTCGCGTCATACTACGCGAGCGGTTTCTCCAAGGACAACTCGATGATCCGTTGACAAAGCCGGTCGAAGCTCATGCCGGCGCGCTGCGCCGCTTTGGGAACCAGGGAGTGGTTCGTGAAACCGGGAATCGTATTGATCTCCAGAATGAAAGGTTCCAGACTGTCGGCGTCGACCATGAAATCGACGCGAGAAAGCACGTCGCAACCCAATGCGCGGTGCGATTCAAGCGCAATCTCTTGGATTCGTCGAATCAACTCCGCCGGCAAATCGAGATCGAAAAGATACTCCGTATCGTTATCGACGTACTTGGCTTCGTAGTTGTAAAACTCCCGCTTGGTTCGGATTTCACACACGGGCAGGGCTTGATTTCCAATGATGCCGCAGGTCAACTCCGGGCCGGCGATGTAGGCTTCCACCAGCACGCTGCCGTAACGCTCGACCAAGCCCGCTGCGGCCGATTGAAGCTGGCGCGGTGTCTTGACGATCACCGTGTCAACGCTGCTTCCGGATGCAACCGGTTTGGTCACGGCGGGGACGGGGAATCGCTCGGCCAGGCCGGCGATCGTCTCGGCCGTCACCAACTCGTAGGGGGGCGTGGGCAGCTTGCATTGCCTCAGGCGATTCTTGGTCTTGACTTTGTCCATGACCAGACGCGACACGTCCGCCGAGGAGCCGGAGTAGGCCATGTGGCGGCGATCGAGCTCGGCCTGTATCGTGCCGTCCTCGCCGAACGTACCGTGTAGGGCGATGAAGACGAAATCGGCCTCGTTTTCCAGAATGGCCAGATCGTCCGGGCCGATGTCGCCTGCGATCACGCGATGCCCCAATAGGTCAAGCGCCGTGGCTACGGCATGGCCGCTTTGCAGGCTGACCTCCCGTTCTACGCTCGGGCCGCCGGAAAGGACGATGATGTCGAGAACACCACCTGGCGAGCTTGCTGGGGCGATGGTCTGCATGGCGGCTTGCGTTGTGGTCATAGTGCAATCCTTCTTGTCGGTGGTGCGAAGTCGTTCGGCATCAGCCGTCAGCCGAAGTCATGGGGTGTATGACTCTTCCGACGGCTTTGCGCTCTAGTGTCGCGTACTCGTAAGTGCGCGGGCTCGTGCGCCCGCGCGGGCTGAAGCCAGCGGCTCGGCACATTCGTATTGCCCGTTACCAGATATCGACCTCGGTTTCGAGCTCTATGCCGAAAGCTTTGCCGACGGCTTCACGTATCTTTTCGATCAGCCGGATAACGTCGCACGCCCGCGCGTCCGGCCGGGTTACGATAAAGTTGGCATGTTTCTCAGAGACGCTGGCGCCACCGCAGGCAAGCCCTTTCAGCCCGGCGCGGTCGATCAGCGCGCCGGCCGACGCTCCGGTGGGGTTCTTAAAAACACATCCCGCGCTGCGGTCCTTCATCGGTTGCGACCGCTCTTTGTAAGCGAAGTATTCCGCGTACCGACCGCTGGATTCCCGGGGGTCGTCCTGAGCAAGCTGCATCGTGACCCGAACCACGATCTGATCGGTAATGTTGCTCCGGCGGTAGCCGAAGCCGAGCCGATCGGCGGACCAAGTCTCCAGATCGCCGGATCGCGTAACGAGCAGGATTTCACGAACCACCGTTCCGATTTCGCCAAACCTGCCCCCGGCGTTCATTTTGACAGCCCCGCCCACGGTGGCGGGGATGCCGGCCATGCACTCCAAGCCGGACCAACCTTGTTCGCTGAGGTCGCGCGATAGCGGCATCAAGTCGCCACCGCCGCCCACCATCCACGAATCGTCCAGTCGCTCGACGTGCTTCAGCGCGGGCGCATCCAATCGTACGACCACGCCATCGAAGCCGTCGTCTCGAACCAGCACGTTGGCGCCGACGCCCAATACCTTGACCGGTACGCGCTGTTCGGCGGCCCGGCTCATCAGGCAGGACAGGTCTTGGGCATCACGCGGCCGGAACAGGCATCGGGCGTTGCCGCCCAGCCGGAACCAGGTCATGCGTGCCAGCGGCACATCCTGTTGCATCCGGTCCGCAAAGTTTTTCCACCAGCTCATGGGCAATTTTCCAAACGTCTCCGGCGCCCATCGTCACGACCAGGTCGCCGTCACGTACTTCATCGACCACCGTCTGCGCCACATCGGCCAGCGTGGGGAGGTAGCGGGCCTGACGCCCGTGGGCGCAGATGCGCTCGACGAGTTTCGCCGACCCCTCGGCCACGCGCGCACCAGGCTCGCGGGCCGCATAGATGTCCGGAACGATGATTTCATCCGCGTCTGCGAAGGAGTCGGCGAATTCGTCCATCAGGTCGCAGGTCCGCGCGTACTGATGCGGTTGAAATACAACGAACATTCGCTTGGGTTGGTAGCGATCTCGCGCCGCGCCGATCGTAACCTTGATCTCGGTGGGATGATGGGCGTAATCATCGACGATGGTGACGCCCTGTCCGTAGCCGCACCAACTCAATCGGCGCTGAATGCCCAAGAAATCCGGCATGGCGGCCGCCAGATCGTCCTCATCGGCGCCCGCATGATGCGCCAGCGCCGTGGCGGCCAATGCGTTGGCGACGTTGAACCGACCGGGGATGCTGAGGTGGGTTGAAAGCAGGACCTTGCCACGGTAGGCAACGTCGAAACGGAAGCGTCCCAAATCGCACTCAAGATGGATCGCGCGCCAATCGGCCGCCTCATCGAATCCAAAGGTTTCGATCGTGGCTGCCGTCGCCGCGGCGGCTTGGATGGCGATCGGATCGTTGCTGTTGCAAACCAGAAGACCGTCCGGCGCTACCTGCCCGGCAAACAATGCGAAGGCGTCGACCAGTTCGTCAAAGCTCATGTAGCAGTCAAGATGATCCCGCTCGACGTTGAGGATCGCCGCGAGCCGGGGACGCAACTGTAGGAAGGACCGATCGAACTCACAGGCTTCCACAACAAAATGCTTGCCACGGTCGACCCCGCTGGGCCCGCCGAGTTGATCCGACTTGGCGCCGAAAATAAACGAAGGATTCAGCCCGGCGTTGCGGAGAAGCCAGGCCGCCAGGGCGGTTGTCGTGCTTTTGCCGTGCGTGCCCGCAATGGCCACGCCGACTCGATGGCTCATGAGCCGGCCAAGCAATTCCGCGTACTTGATGACGGGCAGGTTTCGGCGCCGCGCTTCGACCAGTTCGGGATTCGTATCGGGCACGGCGGCGCTGATGACCACCAGATCGGTCCCCGGCTGCACCAAGTCGCTTCGATGGCCGATGGCGATTCGCGCACCGCGCGACACGAGCGTGCCGAGTCCCTCGAAGTCGCCCATGTCGGACCCGGATACGTCGGCCCCCATCTGAAGCAGCATGGCCGCCGCGCCGCTCATCCCGCACCCACCGATACCGATCAGGTGAACCCGACAATTGCGAAATGGGCCGAAGGAAGGCGGTGCGGTCATCGCAACTCCTTTTGCGAAAGAGAAAACCGTACGCGGTTCGTACCGGTTCTGCCAGTTCCCGTTGCTTAACGATAACGAAATCGCACCCCCGCGAACAGGGGGCACGCACACGTATTTTCATCGGGCCGTTTGCGGCGCCGGCTCCAACAATTCACAGCCCGCGTCGGGCCCGGATCGGGCGGTCGTTTCCAGGAGCATCCGGGCGATTCGATCCGCCGCATCGCTGGCGCCCAGGGCTCCCGCCGCGTCGGACATGGCCTTACGGAGCCGCTCATCGGACATGATTTCCTGTAGTGCCCGTTGCAAGCGGGGCGCGTTGTCGCGCACGTTCTTGGCGTCGAGGACGATCCTGGCTGCCGGGCCACGTTCGGTATCCGCGAGGCATCGGGCGTTGGCGAGTTGGTGCATGTCCTTATGGTACGGATAGGGAAACAGAATCGACGGTTTCGCCAGCGCGGTGAGTTCCGCCAGCGTAGATGCGCCGCCCCGAGCGACAACCAGATCGGCGCACGCGAGCGCGTCGGCCATGTGCTCGGTGAAGGCGACGACCGCCGGGCTGTAGCCGGCATCGGCGTAGCCGGCGACAACGGATGCGTAGCCACCTCGCCCGGTCAGATGCAGCACCTGCCAGTCTACTTGATGTTTGAGGAACTCAGCGCACGCTATGGTGGCTTCGTTGATCGTTCGCGCGCCTTGCGATGCACCGGTGACCAGCAGCGTTTTCTTGCCGGCGTCCAGGCCGAATCGTTGCAGCCCGTCGTCGCGGGAGCAGTGTGCGAAAGCGGCACGGACCGGACAGCCCACCACCTCAACATCGACGGAGCTTGGAAATGCGTCGCGCGCTTGGGGCCATTGCACGAATACTGTGTCCACGCAGCGCGCCAGGTGCCGGTTGGCGCGGCCGGGCAACGCGTCGGGGTTGAGCAGCGCGGTTGCAATGCCCAACCTGGCGGCTTGCCGCACCGGGGGAACGCAGCCGAGACCGCCCGTCCCAATCACCCAGTCGGGGCGGTCTCGCAGAAAGCGACTCCGGCAATCGCCGGCCGCCCGATGATACGCGGCGATGATCCCCGGCCAGCGCCACGGCGCGGCCGATAGTTGCGCAAGTCGCTGGGGAATCAGATTCCATCGTGTGTTGGAAAGAATCTGTGCGTCGATCGGCCGGTTCGTTCCGAAAAAGACGATCCGGCAGCCTTTGAGCTGTCGCCTGAGCGCTCCGGCGACCGCCAGGGCGGGGTACAGATGACCGCCCGTTCCGCCGCCGGCGAACACGATGAGGGGTCGATTGGTTTCGGCGTGTTCCATGGCTTACGGCATGCTGGCTTGGGAAGAGGCCGTGCCGAAGCGAATCGCCGCCCCGCCGGCCAACGACTTCTGCCGACCGGGTTCGGCAGCTTGGCCGCGGAATGCTATGGCAGCCAGAAGGCCGATCATCACCGAGTAGGTAAGGATGCCGCTTCCACCGGCGGAAATCAGCGGGAGTGATATCCCCGTCGTGGGGGTCACCACGGTAACTACGGCGATGTTCATGACCGCCTGCCAGGCGATCATGGAAGTCAGCCCAAACGCGAGCAGGCGTTCGAATTCCGTGGCGGCGGTGCGCATGGTTTTGATCCCCAGCCACACCATCGTGGCAAACAGGCCGATGATCACAAACCCGCCGAACACGCCCATCTCCTCGCAGACCATCGCGAAGACGAAGTCGGTGTGGCTTTCCGGCAGGTAGCCGTGTTTCTGAATGCCTGCGCCAAGCCCGACTCCGAACCAACCCCCCGATGCGATGGTGGTCAAGGATTGCAACGGTTGATAGCCGGAACCGAGCGGATCATGGTCGAGATTCAAGTAGGCTGTGACGCGCTTCCAGCGATAGGATTCGAAATAGATGAGGCCTGCCAGTCCGCCGGCACCGAGCAAGCCGGCCAAGCCGAGGTGGGTCCATCGGCACCCTGCCACGATCAGCACCAGCACCGCCACCACCGCCATCAGGCCGGCCGTTCCCACGTCTTCGCGGCCTACCAGCGCCGCACACACGCCTACGCAGCCGATCACCGGCAAAAACCCTTGTCGTAACGAGCGCAGGTGGATGTTTGGGAGGGTCGTCCACCAGGCCAGGAACACCACCATCGCCAGTTTGCAGAATTCTGAGGGTTGGATGTTGATCGTGGCGCCGCCGGCGGAAAACTGCAGCCAGCGGAGGGCGCCTCGATGTTGCGTTGCGAGGCCGGGAATCAATGGAAGTGCCAGGCCGATCATGGCTACGGCCCCCAAGGCGATCGCGGCGGCTGTTTGCCACGAGGCGGAGCCCAGCGCACCTGGGGCCAGACGGGAGACCAGCAGCATCAACCCAGCGCCTACGAGGACGAAGAGTGACTGACGACCGAAGGGATCGTGCCACGACAGGGAATCGAGAAGCGGTCGGGCGGGGGACGCGGTGGCGGATGCTACCGCGACCAAGCCCAGGACGAGGAGGGCGTATGCGACGATGACAATGGCATCGCGTCGCGTTTTCGACGGCGCTGTTGATTCCGGCATGGCGAGTCTTCCCTGACTGTGGGGTACGCGCTCGCTCCGATCGCATATTTCGGGGCGTGCGCTACGCCTGGGAGGTTATCGTAACTTAATCGTTGCGAGTGCGAAACTCGCGAACATGGCCGCTACCAGCCAGAAGCGGACCACCGTCTGGGTTTCACTCCACCCGCCCAAATGAAAATGATGGTGGATCGGCGCGCAGCGAAGCACGCGTTGGCCACCGGAAAACTTGAAATACCCCACTTGCGTCATGACGGACAGGGCTTCGATCACAAAGACGCCTCCGGCGATCAGCAGCATCAACTCCTGGCGGGTCACGACGGCCACGTAGCCAATCAATCCGCCCAGAGGGAGCGATCCGGTGTCGCCCAGGAATACCTTGGCCGGATAGCAGTTGTACCAGAGAAACCCAAGGCACGCCCCGCAGATAGACCCGCAGAACACCACGAGCTCGCCGCATTGGGGCACATGCAGGAACAGCAGTTTGGCCGCGAGCACTTCGTTGCCGACGATGTAGGTGAGTACCGCGAACACCAACGAGCAGATGGCGACGCAGCCGGCGGCCAACCCATCCATGCCGTCCGTCAGATTGACCGCGTTGGACGTACCCGTCGTCACCAGGACCGTAACAAACATGAAGGCCAGAGCACCGAGCTGAATGCCGACTTTGTAAAACGGTACGGAGAGAATCTTGTACGCTTCCACGAGGCCCGGCTCTACCAGCGGGCTGGAAATCGCGAAATTGCTACGACCGTGATTGTAGACGTAGAAGCCGATCAGCACACCGAGCCCGATCTGAAAGAGCAGTTTTTCATAGGTTTTGAGCCCGTCACGCGAGCCTTGCCGGCGGGCGGAGGTCAGCTTGAGCCAATCGTCAACGCCGCCGAGGACCGTGAGCCAAACCAGGCACGCGAGCCCGAGCTGCACGTAGAAATTGGTCAGATCGCAGAGCAAGAAAACCGCCAGGGCGATCGTTCCCAGAACCAGGACGCCGCCCATGGTCGGCACATTGGCCTTGCCGTGCATGAGTTGATTCAAAGTGGCGTGGTCGAATTCCGGTCGATCGCCGACCTTCCACTTCAGTAGTCGATCAATGACGGGAGGGGCGAGTACCAGGATGACTAGAAAACAAAAAAGCGCCGCACAGGCTCCGCGAAACAACGGATCTTGATAGGCGTAGGGCTTGCCTTCGAGCCAATAGTCCAGCAGATGATAAATCACGATGACGTCAAGCCACACATCCTGCGGTTCGAAATGATCATGTAGAAACGGTCGCCGTGGCCGTTTCACCCAGTTGCGCCATCAGCACGTTCACCATGCGGTCGAGGGACATGGCTCGCGAGCCCTTGATCCAGACTGTGTCCCCGGCACGCACGATGGAGCACAGGTAGTGCCCGGCCTCCTCCTGCGATGGGAAACTCACGAGCCGATCGCCGCCCGCCCGCGCGCCGTACAGCCCGACCGCTTGCATCATCACGTTGCCCACGCCGATGATCTTCTCAATAGGCGACGCCAGTGCTTGTTCCAAGACCCGATCGTGCTGAGGCAAAGCGGCCTCGCCGAGTTCCAGCATGTCTCCCATGACCATGATCCGTCGCCCGCCGACCGCGCGAACCAGCGAGGCGACTGCGGCCGTCATGCTCGTGGGGTTCGCGTTGTACGCGTCATCAATGATGCTGACGCCGCCGACCAAGCGGCAGTCGGCGCGCCCCGGGGCCGCCTGAAAACTCGCCAGGCTTTGAATGATCTGTTTCGGAGCCAGCCCAAACCATCGCGCCACGCCGAAGACGACCGCCGCGTTGGTCGCGTGATGCCGTCCGGGCAGGGGCAATTCGACGTGGAATCGCCCGCCCAATTCGAATGCCGTGTGTTCGATCGAACCTGTTGGATCGGTCACGCGAAGATCCACGTCTCGGCCGAAGCCGAACCGCATCAGGCGACCGCCTTGAAACCGGCGCAAGAACGGCAGAATCTCGGGTCGATCCACGTTGACGAACGCCGCTCCGTTCGGATTGACCTGTTCGAGCAGAGATGATTTTTCGTCGGCGATGGCCTCAATACTGCCGAACCCTTCCAGATGGGCCTCACCGATCGAGGTGATCACACCGACGTCGGGCGCCGCCACGGCGGCGAGCGCCGCGACCTCGCCACGGGCGTTGGATCCGATCTCGACGATCAGGTAGCGGTCCGTTTCCTGTGTGGACAAAATGGTGAGCGGCACGCCGAGGTCGTTGTTGAAACTGGCGGGCGCGGCCCGACCGGGGAGCTTCGCTTTCAACACGTGGTCCAGCATGAATTTCGTCGTCGTCTTGCCGTTGCTGCCGGTGATCGCCACGACCTTGGTGGTGTTCGGCATGATCGATTCTCGGTAATGGCTCGCTAGTTTGTTGAGCGCCGCAATCGTGTCCTTAACGAGAATCCTCCGGCTGTTCGAGGGGGCCGCGCCGTTGGTGCATTTTGAGACGAGGCAGCCTTCGGCGCCGCGCGCCAGAGCGGCTTCGACGAAGCGATGCCCGTCCATCCGGGCCCCGACGATCGCCACAAACAGATCGCCCGCCTGAACCTCGCGCGAATCCGTAACGACCCGCCGGACCACGCGATCGCGGTGGGGGGCGAAGCTCGCGCCGTCGACCGCGCCGGAGATGTCACCGAGGCTCATGGGAATCACGCCACCACCTCGCTTACGGGGGTTCGGGATCGGGCACACGCCCTGGCGATGGCCACGTCGTCGAATTCGAGCACGGTGTCGCCGATCTGCTGAACCGCCTCGTGCCCCTTGCCGGCGATAAGGACCGTATCATCGGGCGCCGCCGATTCGATCGCACCTTGGATCGCCTTGCGCCGATCCACCTCCACATGCAGCGCGCATTGGGGCGGTTGCGCGAATCCCATGACGATGTCGTCCAGGATCGCCCGCGGCGCTTCGTGGCGCGGATTGTCGCTCGTCACCCAAACCTCATCGCACAGCCGCTCTGCGACGGCCGCCATCCTGGGGCGTTTGGTCCGATCGCGGTCTCCCCCGCAACCAAAAACGCAAATCAGTCGCCCTCGCGTGAGCGGGGCGAGCGTACCCAGCGCATGGGCAAGAGCGTCGTCGGTGTGGGCGTAATCGACGAGAACCGAGAACGGGCTGTCCGCGGAAACCGCCGACTGCAAGCGACCGGGGACGCCGGCGACGCGTTCGATGCCTTCTTTGATGGCGTCATGACTCACGCCGAGCAGGCTGGCCGCGGCCGCGGCGGCGAGCGCGTTGGCTACGTTGTACCGACCGGGCAAGTGGACGCGGACCGTGAACCCAAAGCGTTTGCCGCGGATGATCGCTTGGGTTGAGTGGATGTCTGCGTCGAGGATCTCCGCGCGGAAGTCGGCCGAAGTGCGATCCAAGGCGAAGGTGCGCACCCGCCCGCGCGCCGCGTCCATGACCGTTCGAGCCGCGGGATCATCCAAGTTGACAACGGCCCAGGCGTTGGTTCGCTGATTGGCGAACAGCCGACATTTGGACTCGAGGTAGGCCTCATGCGTTTTGTGGTAGTCGAGATGGTCGCCGCTGAGGTTCGTAAAGACGGTGGCGTCAAAATCGAGCCCGTCGGTGCGCCGTTGATCCAGGGCGTGCGATGACACTTCGAGCACACCATAACGTGCGCCGGCGGCGGTTGAGCCGGCCAGGTGGCGGCAAAGCTCGATCGGCCCCGGCGTGGTCAGCGGTGCGTTAAGACGTCGATCCGTCAAATCGTATTCGATCGTTCCCAGCAGGGCGGTCTTGGCGCCCCGCGCCTGCAGGATGGACCGAAGAAACCACGTTGTCGTGGATTTTCCGTTGGTTCCCGTGACGCCGACCAGACGCAATCGGGGTCGGTCGGGGGCGTTGATTTCAAAGAAGGTCGCCGCCAGCCGCGCCAGTGCCAGGCGCGTGTCGGATACGAGGACGCGGGCGATGGGGGGCTCTACCGGCAAGTCGTGCTCGACGATGACCGCGGCGGCCCCGCGCCGGATGGCGTCGTCCAGGAAATCATGTCCGTCGCCGTTCAGCCCGCGCACGGCCACAAAACAGGCTCCGGGTGTTACGTGCCTTGAGTCGTCGCATAGTGCCGTTATATTGGCACCTCTTGCGGGGGTCAGGACGCATCGCGGCCGGGGGGCGCCCGCCTCGATCAGACTTTTCTCAAGCAGATCGAGAAACGACCACCATCGCGCGGCGGCTTCATGGTTGGCTCTGTTCATCCCTGATCACACACAACACGTCTTGTCCTGGCACGTCCGGCCCTGACGGGGCCGTACTGTAGCCAAAGATGCCCCTTTTTTCACGTTCGCTCGGTGATGTTTCGCCGCCTTTTCTTCTGCGATGAAGTGGTCGCTCCTGTGATAAACCAACAACCAACAGGCCCGGCGTTGAACCCTTCGAGCTACAGCAAGCCCGGTGACATCCCACCGTGCGTGTCCGCAGGCTGGCGCCGACGGCTCTGATTCGGGGCGCCGAAAGTCCGCAGGCTGGCGCCGGCGGTTTCGAAACGGCGTACCGGAGCTGCCGGAATCATCAGGGGCCCATGGCAACCTGCCGATCCGCTGGGACTTGCAGGTATGCCAGGGTTGTCCCCAGGATCCTGCTCACCGCCGGGGCAGCCACGGTGGCGCCGTAATAGCCTTTCTTCATGTTGGGCCGCCGGACCATGACCACGGCCGCGACTTGCGGATTGCGCACGGGCGCGGCGCCCATGAAGGTCGAGAGGTACGCACCGGGCTCATACCCACTGCGATCCGGTTTCAGCAATTTGACCGTACCCGTCTTGCCCAGCGCGCGGTACGGCCCTTGAAAATGGGTTCTGGCTCCGCCGTGTTCCACGACCGACACCATTGCCGTTTGGACCATATATCGCGCAACCTCCGGTCGAACGACCCTGCGGACGGCTTCCGCGCCGGCATGCGACTGGACCACCGTCCCATCGGGCCGGCTCAACTCCTTGACCAGATGGGGCTTGATGAGCACGCCGTCGTTGAGCAAACAGCAAAGCCCCGTAATCAGTTGAAGGGGGGTGACCGATACTTCGTAGCCGAACGACACCGACGTCGTCGACAAGTCGTTCCATTTCGAAAGGCTGTGTACGATGCCCGAGCATTCGCCGACCAGTTCGATGCCGGTGCGCGTCCCGAAGCCAAAACCCTTGATTGTCGCATAGAGCAGATCGTTACCCATACGCTCAGCGATCTGCCCCATGCCGATGTTGCTGCTCTTCGTGATGATTCCGGTAAGGTCCAACAGCCCGTATGGGTGGGTATCCTGTACCAGTCGGCTGCCGAAGCGGAATCGGCCCATGTGGCAGTCTATTTCTTCCGTTAAAGTCACCAGCCCCCGATCCAACGCACCGGAGGCGATGAAGGGCTTGAATGTGCTGCCCGGTTCGACGGGGTCGGTGATGGCCCGGTTGCGACGCGTTCCCGCCGGAACACTCATGGGCTTATTCGGGTCGAACGTTGGATAACAGGCCATCGCCAGAATTTCACCCGTGGCGGGCGCCATGACAATGGCCACACCGCTTCGGGCTTCGAATTCGGTTACGGATTGTTCGAGGGCGGCTTCCGTGACGCGCTGGATTTCCGCATCCACGGTGAGCACGAGGTTGCCGCCGTCGACGGGAGGCCGACCGGCGTGTTCACCATGCCACAGCGCCCGCCGCTTGGCGTCTCGAATGGATTCGATGCGACCGTCGCGCCCCGCCAGATGCTCATCCAGCGCCAACTCGATGCCTTCCAAGCCGTGTCCATCGGCTCCGACAAACCCCAGCACGTGCGCCAGGGACGTACCCATCGGGTAGACCCGTGCCGCGCGGCGCGAGAGCCCCGCGCCGGGCTGTTTCATCTGCGCCACGGCCTCGGCCGTCACGGGGTCCACGCGTTTGGCGACGATCAAATAGCGAGCATTCGGTTGGGCTTGGATCCGCTCCAGGAGATGTTCCGGGGCGACGTTGATCCGCGCGCCCAGTTCAGCGGCGAAAGCCTCGGCATCGGCCACCACCTTGGCGTCGATGAACACGTCCGGGAGGAACCGCGTGGTCGCCAGAACACGACCACGCCGATCGAGAATGTGTCCGCGGCGTGAGGGTAGGACGGATCGGCTTTCCTGCTGGCGCTTCGCGATGGCCAGTAGCGTGGCCCGGCGAGCCGTGTTGATGTGGATGAGCCGGCCCAAGAGCCCCACAAAAGCCAGAAGGGTCAGTGCAAGCAGCACGGTTCCCGTGGTACGTTGCCGTTGGCTGTCCGGTCTGATTGGCATCGCATCCCCTACTCGATCGTTTCCTCGTCCGGTTCCGACTCGCAGAACCGAGGGGCACCGTTTCGTCCGGCGGCCTGGTGTCCGGTCGATGTCGGCATCGAACCGGCACGCCGAACGCGGTTACTGCCGGGCAACATGCGTCGCCGCAGCTTGGGGGGGCGCCGGCGGGACCACGCTCTCGTCAAAGCGAATTACCCGGTTACGGATTTCGTCGGGCGTCCTGAGCCGGGCCACCCGTGCCTGAATCGACCAGAGCCGACGACGCGCTTCCACTTGCTTGAGCTCCATCCGCACGGCGGTCGCGGCCGCCCGCGTTTGCAAGGTACGTACATGAACCAGCCCCAGGGCCAGGGCACCAAACGCAACGAGCAAGAACGCGGCGCGCTGCGTGGTCAACGTCGCGCTCCTCCTGCGGACGCGACCCGGCGACCGGGGAGCCTGATGCGCACGCCCGGTCGAATCATGTCGGGCTTGGGAAACTTATCCTTGTTGAGCTCGAAGATTTCCCGCCAGCGGGATTCGTCGCCGAGCTGCTCCCGCGCGATCTTGGCGTAGCGGTCATTCTTCTGAATTTCGTACCATGGCGTATCCCCGGGCTCCGACCTCTCCTGGCGGTGGATGTCCTGGCCCGCTGCCGGCGAAGCGGGAACGCGGTGCGCCCCAGCGCTACGAGGCCCGTCGAACCCCGCAACCGGAGGAAGCGTGATGTTCAAGCCCGCACGTAGCTTGTCCACGCTCGGCAGCACGGCTCGATTCGCATCGAAGATGGCATTGATGACGGTTCGAGATCCGCTCCCGTAGAACAAACGTGCGATCTTTGAAAGCGAGTCCCCTGAAGCCACCGTGTAGGCCATGCCAGGCCGATTGGCCCGCTCTTTCGCCGATCGGGCCGACAAGACGGCCGGCTCAGGCGGAGGCCCCGGCCGGTTTTGCTCTGCTGCGCGGCCTGGTAGTGCGCTGGTCGCTTGAGCCAGATGCTGGCGCTCAACCTGGGCGGCCAGCTCGTCGAGCCGACGTTCCAGTTCGGCGCGGCTGGCGGACGTCCATGCAGGATCCATGTTGGTTCTTGCGGGGCGGTCCTCGGTAAACTGCTCGTTTCGTTCAGGCCTCCCGCCGGCAGCGGGCCGCGTTGCGGTCGGAGCATCCACCGGAGGAATCGCGTCGTCCGCGGTAGCGTGTCGTCGCCAACCGGTACCCGGGTTACTGCCGTTGGCTTCGGGCGTGGTCTGTGCCGGTGGGGCGGAGTGGGCCGGGCGCGAATCGGCGCGCACGCCCAAATCTTCGTTGCTGAATCGCTCGTTGCCGCGATTGGTGAGGATGACCGCAAAACAAACGATAAAGGCCAGCCCCGCAAGCAATCCGACTTTGGTTTCTTGTGCCATGGCAATGCCTCCGGGCCCTGATGCTCTGTCACACTCGCTGTGACGACGTTTTCTGAGTCATTCGTAAGCCCAGCCGCCCTCGACCGGGAGTTCGCCCACCCACGACGGCGTTTCGCCGGCCGCGCCATCCCATCCACATTGACGGTGCGTCACCCGGTTTCCAGAGCCGGGCGTGTCTCGAGGCGTCGCGCCACGCGGAGTTTCGCGCTGCGTGATCGAGGATTTCGCTCACGCTCCTCGGGCGATGCAATCACTGGTTTTTTGGTCAGCAATTCGTAGGTGCCTTCCGACTTACGCTTTCGAAAATTGAGTTTGACCGGTTTATCCTCAACACTGTGAAACGCGATGATTGCGATTCGGCCTCCCGGTTTGAGCACGTTCGGCGCGGCCTGGAGAAACGCCGCCAACGCGCCCGGCTCATCGTTGACCGCCATGCGCAGCGCTTGAAACGTTCGCGTGGCCGGGTGAATTCTGGATCGTCGGGACGACGGATCGCGAACCCCCAACGCACGGCAGGTGATTTCGGCCAGGCGACCGGTGGTGGTAATCCGCCGGTCGCGTCGCTGCCGGCAGATATGCCTGGCGATGCGGCGGCTTTTCATTTCCTGCGCGTTGAAGTAAATCAGATCGGCCAGCTCCCGTTCCGAAAGGCGATTCACCAGGTCCGAGGCGGTCACCTCGAGCCGCGGATCTAAGCGCATATCCAGTGGGCCATCCTGCTGAAAGGACAGCCCGCGTTCCGGGTCATCGAGCTGGGTCGAACTTACGCCCAAATCGGCCAGCACGACGTCCACATGTTCTACGTTTTGCGCCGCCAGCACAGCTCGAATTCTGCGGTAGTTCTCGTGGACCAGGTCGATTCGACAAGTGCACCCGGCCAATGCCGCTCGGGCAATCGAAAGGTTGCCCGGATCGACATCCAGTCCGATCAGCCGCCCCTTGGGGCCCAGGCGCTGCGCCAGCATGCGCGCGTGACCGCCGGAGCCTACCGTCGCATCCACAACGGTGTCGCCCGCCTCGACGGGCAGAAAACCGGCGATTTCTTCGGGAAGTACCGGAATATGTACCAACGGCTTGCTGGACTCCGGCACCGTTCCCATCACTTACCAACAAAAGGAGAAGGAGGCTGCCACTCATCCGTGACGACAGCGCTCCCATTCCCGTGGAGCTTTTCAAAACCAACCAACGCGAACCCACAGTGCCTCCGTCCAAGAGGCCGGCCGCAGTTGTTTGTACCCAGCGGACCGAGTAATCCCCGTACGCCGCTTTGATCAGCCACACACTCCACTAACGATCGCGGATCGGCGACTCCCTTCGCCTCCTCAACCACGATCGAAACGAATTCGTGAAACATTCGCCCGCCAAAGAACCTTTGCCCGAGAAGACGAGGTCGCCACTGCAGAGACCTCTACCGCGCCGAGAGGCAGCCTCCGCCTTATTATCCCTCGCCCTCTTCGAAAGCTGCACGTCTTGGGACGCTCGCTTCATCCACTCGCTACGGTTCCGAATCCTTTCGGGCCGCAAACAGGCATAAGCCCCACGTCAATCCGTTGACCCGGGGCGTCTGCGCAAGAAACTTTGCCACTGGGGCCAATCCTCACCCTCCCAGTCGATACCCAAATCGCGATCCAACGCCGCGCGGTTCCATATTTCGATGCGATTCTTCTGGCCGATGAGGTAGACTTCCTCGCCGAGTCCGGCTTTGCGCCGAAGTCGGTCGGGAAGCACGATACGGCCTTGCTTGTCGATCTCCACGGGCGATGCCAGGGAATAGAACTGCAATTCGAAGCGCCGTGCGTCGGGTCCGGTGCTGTACTCCGTCTCCAGACGCGAGGCCAACTCCTCGAATCCGCGGGTGGTGAAGATGGCAAGGGTTCCGATGGACTCCGCCAATGTGACGTAGAGGGTAGTTCCTTCCCGCTCGGGATCGACGACGCAACGTAGTTGGGCCGGCAATTGGACCCGATTCTTCGCATCGATCGTCCTCTCAAACTGTCCCGCGAATAGCCGCATAAGGCTTAAACATCGGTAACCACTTCTTGCCACTTATCGACAAAATCTACCATCGCTACCCACAAAGGCAAGAGGAAAAAACGAGGAAGAGAAAAGATAAGGAGCTTTCCCCATTAGAGTGCTTCAGGCATCCACAATATGTACCGCTGCAAGCTAGCACAAGCACGACATGGGGAGCGTGGTCGTCATGATCGCAAGAAATGAAGGCAGAATTTGCGCGGTTCGGACTAAGGACGTTCGTTCGAATCACAAGTGGATTGTCCCCACGTGGCGGCGTGATCTATTGGTGAAATTCAGCACAAAATCATATCTAATTGAAAGTTATCATCGGAAAGGCGGAGCAAAATGGAGCCGGGGCAACGCATGCCTGGTTGCGGCGAGTCACGGACGCGCTGGTTTGGATGGCCATGCGCTGATGTGCGTGGCCAAACCCTGTAGTTTTGCTTGCGGCTCAGATACGAGGAAAGGCAGCGCGGCATTGCAACGGCGGCGGAGTCATGCCATGGCTTCGCGGTATAGGGTTTCATACGATTCGAGCGTTTGATCGAATCGCCATCGCGTTGCCACCTCGTGTTGGGCGTTGGTGCCGAGTCGGGTGCGCAAAGCCGCATCGGTGAAGAGACGCAACAGCGCTTGGGATAGTAGGTCGGGGTCATCGAACGGAACAAGCAGCCCCGTGCGCTCGTGCGTGATGAGATCGCGACAGCCGGGAACGTCGGTCGTTACGATGGAACAGCCGCACGCCATGGCTTCAAGCAGCGCGTTGGGCAGTCCTTCCGTGCGCGAGGGGAACGCGAATACCTCGGTGGATCGAAGCAAGGCCGTAACGTCGCTGCGCACGCCCAGGAAATGAACTTGATCCGTCAGCCTCAACGTCGCGGCGAGCCGCTCCAATGGGACGCGGTAGGCGCCTTCACCGGCCAGCAGAAGATGGGCATCCACGCGTTGGCGGAGGCGTTCGAGCGCCTTGAGCAACACGTCGAGCCCCTTGACGACATCGAGGCGGCCGACCCAAAGGATCGTTCGGGCGTTTTGGGGGAGGCCCGCAGCGGGAAGAAGGGCCGCGTTCGGCGTGCGCGGAGCCGTACATCGCTTCGGATCGATTCCGCCACGAACCAGACGCAGCCGATGGGGGGGCAGGCAGGCACACGCCGCGAGATGCCGGACGACGGACGGGGCATTGCCAATCGTCAGACGGCACAGGTCGTGTGTAAAATGATCCGCGACCAAGTGCCATCGTCGTTGCACCTCGACGGTCTGAATCTCGCAGAAGATTCGATCTCGCGGAAACTTCGCCCACTTACCCGCAAGCCGCGCCGCCAGGTTGGCGTGAAACAAAAACGCATGCACCATCCGTGGCTTGCATCGCCGCAGGATTGCGGCCAGTCGCGGTATGACCCGAACGTCGAAGCCGCCACGGCCGTCGCAGGAGCGTACTTCGATCCCCGCCTCGCGCAGCGACCGGCCGACCGGTCCGGGCGGGTAGAGGCTTACGACGACGGGATGAAACCCGCGCGCGCGCATGGCCGGCGCCAAACGCTGTAGATGAAGCGGCACACCGCCCACCTCAAGATCGGTGATCACATACAGAATGGTCATAGCGTTTATCGCCACTGCCCCCGCTGGCCAGGGCCTGTCCCGCCTGCGTGCCGCAGGCTTCAATCCGTGCGGCCGTTCAAGCCCGTGGCTCGGGCCAAGTCCGGTTCAAAAATCGCGCCTGGAGAAACGCCACATTCCGAAGAGGATGACCGCCGCCTCGAAAAGCAAGGAGGATCCGATCGAGGCGAGCGGGCTTTTCTCAAGCTCCTGCTCTTCGATGGTACGTGCCTTGGCCATGTCGGCCACATCCTGATCGGAGAGCTTGCTTTGGGGAAACATGTCGGCGCTGGGGCCTACGCCGCCCCACCGAGCTACCAGGTATTCAATGTCCCCGGTTTTCGGCGGAATCCAACTCACCACCCGCACCGTATTGTAGAGCGTAGTTTGCTTCTTCAGGCTTTCCACCATTTCGAAGAATTGCGGCGCCTGGTGGACGAGAGCGAACACCGCCCACGCCGTTATGGACACCAAGACGGCCGCCACCGTGCTACGCGTTTGCACGCCCACGACCGCGGTCACGCAGTAGACATAGCTGAAGAGAAGGACGAGTCCGGGGATCGCCAACAAATAGCCCGGACACCAAACCCCCCAGCGCAACCCCATGGCCAAGAAGGTGCCGCCTACGAAGAAGATGCCTTGTACCGCGACGAAGACCATGCTCGCGAGGTACTTGTAGAAAAAGAGCCGCGATCGGCTGATCGGCTTGGATAGCAGCACGCCGATCACGCCGCCGTCGATCATCGAGGGAAACACGCCGGCGGTGGCGATGAGCATCAGGATGACGCCGACCCAACCCAACAGGTTGCCGAACAACAAGTAAACGACGATCGCGGCTAACCGGGTGGGGCCTTGGTCGGCGAGGGGGTTGAATGCGCCGCTATCGGTTTTCCAGATTCCAAAAATGAAACTGACCTGATTGCCCTCGAAGCCGACGCTCACCATCGCCAGAATCACGATGGCCGTGATCGCGATGAGCACCCAGAAGATCTTGCGATCCAGGGATTCACGAAAACTGGCGACGACGATGGCCCAAAACTGCATGGATTGCCGACTCCTAGGGCTCGCTTGTGCGAGCGACTCTTGGCTGTGCCGTGGGCGCCGCGCCTGTGGCGGCTTGCTCGCCCATGGCCTGCACGAGGATATCTTCGAGGCCGAAGCGTTTGGGCTGAACGGACTCTATTAGAATGCTCTGAGCACGAAGCAGGTCGATGGCTTCATTGAGCTTACGCGCGTCGTTGCCTGGCAACTGGACGGTTTGTCGGTTCAAGACGGCGCCCAGTACGGCGAGCTTGCTGCGCACCGGCTCGGCATCGCCGCGAAACGCTATGTGGTATGCCAGGGTGTGCTCGGTCAATTCGGCCAGGGTACCCTGCCGTGCGACGTTGCCCTCGACGAGGATGGCCACCCGGTCGCAGACCATCTCCAGTTCGCTGAGCAGGTGTGAATTCAGGAACACCGTTTTGTGCCGGTCGCGCAATTCGAGCAGGAGTTCGCGGACGTCCCGTCGCCCGACCGGATCGAGTCCATCCGTGGGTTCATCGAGGACGATCAAATCAGGATCATTCATCAGTGCCTGGGCGATCCCCAACCGTTGAAGCATGCCCTTGGAGTATTGATCTACCCGCGTATGGGCCCACTGCGTCAACCAGACGCGGTCGAGCAGTTCTTGGGCGCGGGTCTTGCGCTGAGCCCGCGGCACCCGCGCCAAAGCCGCGTAGTAGTCGAGTACCTGTGCCCCGGTCAGGTAGGGCGGGAAGCGGTGGTCTTCGGGGAGGTATCCGATTCGGGCGAGCTTGCCGCGATGGCCGAGGGGCCGACCCAGCAACGTGCCCAGCGCATGCGTGGGCCGGACGACGGTCGTCATGATTTTCACGAGGGTGGTTTTACCGGCCCCGTTGGGGCCGAGCAGGCCGAAGATTTCGCCGCTTCCGACCTGGATGTTGACCCCGCGCAGCGCCTGGACGCTCTTGCCGTACGTCTTGCGCACGTCGATCAGATCCACCGCCCAATTGGTCATTTCCGTTAGCGCGGTCATCGATCTCCCTGGCGATTCATGACCTGATCCGCGATCTGTCCGGCGGTGTCATCCGGTGACACATCGAGCCATTGTGCGGCTCGAAATCGCTTGAACCAGGTTCGCTGCGACTTGGCCAGTTGCCGGGTGTTGATTTTGATCAATTCCGTCGCTTCCGCAAGGGACAATTCGCCGTTGAGGTGGGCCATGAGTTCCGCATAGCCTACGGCCTTACGCGCCGTTTCGCTCAGTGGCATCGGTTCGGCCAGCAGCGAGCGAACTTCATCGAGCAGGCCCGCTTGCATCATGCTTTTGACGCGTTGGTTGGTTCGGTGATTCTGATCCTCCAGTGTCCTTCGGATCCCGAGGATGGTGCAGGGATAGCGGGTGCGATCTCGGTCCCACTGCGATTGCAGGGTGCTGATGGGGGTTCCGGTCAGTTCGTAGACCTCGAGGGCTCGGACGATCCGGCGCAGGTCGTTGGGATGAATGCGCGAGGCGGCGGTTGGGTCGACCTGCTGCAAGCGTGCATGTAGGGCGTCGGAACCGTGATCGCGGGAGAATCGCCTCAGTCTGTCGCGCAGATCGGGATCGGCGCCGGGTCCGTCGAACAACCCTTCCGTCAGCGCCTTGATGTACAGGGCGGTGCCGCCGACCAGGTAAATCGGCTTGCCGAGTGCGGCGATTTGCTCGATGGCCCGCTCCGCCCGGGTGAGGTATTGGGCCACCGAGAAGTCGTCACACGGGTCCACGATGTCGAGCAGGTGGTGCGGAATCTCCCGGCGAGCCCGGGCCGAGGGCTTGGCGGTCCCGATATCCATTCGCCGGTAGATTTTCATCGAATCCAGACTGATGATGTGTCCGCCGGTTCGGCGCGCGAGTTCCCGTCCGAGCCCTCCTTTGCCGCAGCCGGTGCAGCCAATGATGAGTGTGAGATGAGGATTCATGGTCCTGGGGCCGGAGCCGTTCGCCCTGGAATTCAGGCCTGGGATTCTACGCGTTCGCAACGGCGGGCTGCTGCCCTACATCGGTGGCACGGCGCCGGGCATTGCCATGTCGGTGCGCTCCCGGTACAAAAGGCGTTCGCTGGCCGAGCCTGCGGGATTCGCCCGGCGCGTATCCTCCGGCGCTTTGCTCAATCGGACCGTCACGTCGGCCGATAATCAAAGGGTGATTATCTGGGAGCGTAGACTTGCCGCAAGTTGGTTCCACGGCTTTGAAACAGGCTCTCGCGCTGCTCATGCTCTCCATCACCTGGGGGGGCCATCAGCAGGAACCGCCCACCACCGAGGAGGTGGCCGAGTCCCCCAACCTCAGCCTGTTTGAAGACGGCCTGCTGGATCCCGAATCTCGTGAAGTGGATCGGCGGCGTTGGGCCAAGGTGTTGCTTGGCTATGACTCTGATGCGGCACGTGCAACGGTCGTACGCCTTCTCGGCTTGAGCAATCGGCCCGAAGTACAACTGGCTTTGGTTAAGGAGGTCGCCGACCGCGCCCGCAAGCATCCGGAGCAGCTCCATCTCGCGTTGGTCGATCCGCTCGTCATCCTTCTGGGCAGCGAGCATCCGGACCTGCGTACCGCGGCCGCCCAAGCCCTGGCGGCGTCCGATGAAGAATCGGTCACGAAGAGGCTCGGCACGCTGGCCCAGAACGCGGACGCGCCCCTCGTGCAGCGTCTTGCCGCCATAGACGCCCTGGCTCCGAACATTCACCGGCGCATCGTACTGGTCGAATTGATCGCGGCCATCGACGATCCCTCCCCGGAGATTCGCGATCGGGTCGCCGCAGCCCTCGCCCCCGCCGCTCGAGAGGACTTGGGTGACGATCCGCGCGCCTGGCATGAGTGGTGGAGCCATCAAAACGGGCTTAGCGATGAAAAGCGGCTGGCCGAGCAGTTTCGCACCAACCGCATGCGGTTGGAAGACTTGCGATCGGAGTTCGAGGCGTACCGCAAGCGTGTGCAGCAACGCCAGGAGGCGACCGCGCAGCGGATGCGCGAGTTTCAGCGTGAAATCGCCCGCTCGCTGGACGCGGGGCGGCTCAAGGAGGCCTTGGTACGCTGGCTTGGTGATCCGGTTCCGCAGGTTGCGCTGACCGCCTTGGGTATCATCAAAGCGCAGATGGCGGATGAGGGCGTTCGGCCCGAAGGCGACGTACTCTCGGCGCTGCTGCAATTGCTTCACCAGGGCTCCCCAAACGCGCGCCGGGAAGTCCTGTTGATCGTTCAAAACGTTAGCGAGGCGAAGGTGGTCGAGGAGGTTCTCAAGCAACTGGAGGTCGAGCAGGACGTCGAAACCCGGCTCGCCATTCTCAAAGCGATCGGCGCGTTGAACCGGGTTGAGGCGATCGAGAAGCTGGTTGCGGAGATTCAATCCGCGCAGACCCCGGTGGTTTGCGTTCGGGAAGCGGCGCTCGCGTTGGGCCACCTGGCCGCTCAGATCGATCCGCCGCTGAGTGATTCCGTCGCCGTTGTGGCGCTCAAGTCGCGCTACGCCGGTACGCCGGTGGATGACGTGCCTTTGCGCGCCGCGCTGTTGACCGCGATGGCCGGTGTCGGCGATGCCAAGTGTGCGCCGGAATTCCTCGATGCGGTCGAGTTCGACGAGCCGAGCATCGTGAAGCCGGCCATCTACGGGATGCAGCGCATTGGATACGTGACCAAACTCGCGAGACTGCGCGACCTTACCGCCCATCCCGATCCGTTGGTCCGCCTTTCCGCGATTGAGGCGGTCAGCCGGCTTGGTCATGAGACGGCGGACTTGGAGTGCCTGTTGGCACGGCTCAATCCGGTCAACGAGGAAAACGAGCTGGCCCGAGATGCCGCGTGGCGGGCGGTGCTCGATCTTATGAAGGACAAGTCGCACGCCGATCAACTCGCCCTGGCCGACCGCCTTCGCGAGATACCCGGCCGGGAAGTCGAGTATCTGGAACTGCTCGCCTCGTCTATCGACCCGAAGGCGTCGCAGGGGCAGCCCTTGCAGACGGTCTTGACCCGGCTTTCCAGCCTGCTGATGGCCGGCAACGATTACGTTCAGGCGGCCGATCACCTGAGGCAGCTCTACCAGTTGCGGTCTGCGTCCGGCGCCGACGATTTGATGGATGGCGGGGTTACCTGGCTCGATGCCTCGCTACGCGGCTATCCACGAACCGATCCGACCACCGCGCTGTCCAGCATGTTGAACGCCGAGCCCGAGGCGGCGGCCGTAGAACGGATCATCGCAACCCTACGATCGCACTTGGCTTCAAAAGCGGTGCGGAAAGACTTGGACCGGCTGGTGCCGCTGGTGGAGGCGATCCGGAGCGTCAGAATCGAAGCACCGCCGCAGTTGTGGTCGGCGTTTGTTAATGAGCTGGACGAGTTGGCCTCCTTGCGCAATGAGCCGCCTCCCGGTGCCGAGGCATCCACAGACGGGAACTGATTGCGGCGATACGGATAACCCGATCGCGTCTTGGTGAGCCTCAAGCCCCTGGTTGGGGCAGGTTCTGGGGATGGGCTCGGGTCAATCTTGACGGGTCTGAGGGACCGGCTCGGCGTAGCGAGCCAGTTCGTAATCGTCTCCGCAGGCCCTCCAGAAGTATACCGGAAGCGTTGTCGCTTGGGCCATAAAGCGTGCCGTTCGCTCCGCGGCCGTGGTGGACATGTTGGCAACGATTACCGCATCGGCGGCGGTGGGATCGGTGCCTCGCCCGTACCGATCAAGAACTTCCTTCACGCTGTGCACGGGGACGCCGCGATAGCAGCGATCCAACGCGGTGAACCGATCGTCGGCGACGGCCACGACGTCGATGCCGGCCTGCCCACAGCCTCGATGAAACGCGTAGACGTTCTTGCCTAGATCGGCGAACACGACGCGGCTGATGCCCTCTTCCGCAAGTTGGCTCATGGCCGATTCCATGGCACCCCACCGAAAGAAAAACTCCAGCGCCGCCGCGTCAAGCCGAAAGCCAGCATACTCTTTGCGTTCCGAAGATTCGAGCGCGGATGCCTCGGACACGCCTTGTTCGTATTCTTTCACGTGGCCGCGTGCGACAGCCAGCCAGCGGTAGCGCTGCAAGGTGTCGTCGCGGTAGATGCGCAGATAGTCGTCGGGCAAGTATCGGGCGGCAACGCGCAGGTTGTTGCGTACGTCCAGACACGTGGTTCGCTCCGGCTTGCGCGCTTGCGGGCTCTTCTCGTGCCGGACCGAGAGATCGGGAAACACGCCGATCTTCCATCCCGCCGCGACCAGTCGGAAGGCCAGATCGTATTCTTCGGCTTGCATGAAAAAGCGTTTGTCCAAGCCGCCGACATCGCGCAGCGCCTCAAGCCGCAGGCCCACGCCGCACCCGACGAACACCCCCGGCAGCGCCGCGCCTTCATGCTGACCGTCGGGCAGAATCACGTCGAACCCGGCCGCTGCGAGGCGGCGATCCGCTCGGAAGTGTTGGATCATCTTGGCGATGCTGCCCGCTAGAGGGTGCGAATCGTCATCGAGAAAGACGACGTATTGCCCCCGCGCAACGTCTACGCCATACGCTTTCGCACAGCTTCCTTCGTTAGTATCCAGCGGGATCACCTGATCGGCGAGCGCGGTGGCGAGATTTCGGGTACCGTCAGTCGAAGCGTTGTCGACCACAACGATCTCGAACAAATCCCGCGGCGGTCCGCAGTGCACTACTGCGGCTAACGTGCGCTTGACCTCATCGTGGCGATTGTGGGTTGCCAGTACAAAACTAACCAGCAGCTCCGGTCTCAGCATGACGCCTCCCCCTATTGCAAGGCTCTCGAACCGTACAACGCCGCCTCACCCATACGTCAGCCTAAATCAGGACCGGCACCGCAACGACGTTTCAGGCGAGATACCCGGCGGCGTTTCGGGTTGTGCAGCGCTCCACGCGATGGATATCGGCATTCTCGCGTTCGCCCTGTACGCCGGGTGTCGACAGCCGCGATTGACGCCCTGCAGCCGCTTTCCTAGGATGCTGTGGAAGAGGCGGAGAACCCATGCCCCCGATCATCAACCGGCCTATCGGTACCCCCAAACCCATCGCGCTGTTCGGTGGGAGTTTCAACCCCATCCACAATGGCCACCTGAGCATAGCTCGCGCCGTGGCAGCGCGCGTGGGCGTGGATCGCGTCGTTTTGCTGCCCAGCCAGTCGCCGCCGCACAAGTCCGCCGGGTCGCTGGTGGACGCCGCGCATCGGTTGGCGATGATCCAACTGGCTGTGGAGGACGATCCGATTTGTTCCGTCCACGAGTGGGATCTCGACCGTGCCGGGCCGACGTACACGATCGAAACCGTGGACCATTTCCGCCGCGAACTGGGCGAGCAAAGGGAAATCTGTTGGATCATCGGGGCGGATTCGCTGGCCGAATTGCACCTCTGGCATCGCGTCGCCGAGTTGGTGGATCGTTGCCGGTTTCTTACTGCCGCCCGGCCAGGAAGCGAGGTGCTCGATTGGGAGCCGCTTGCTTCGTTGCTGTCTCCGCCCCAGCTCGAAAAGCTCAAGTCCGGCGTGCTGGAAACCCCCATGGTAGACATTTCGGCCACCGAGATTCGTCGCCGGGTCGCCGCGGGCGCGTCGCTCGAAGGGTTGGTTCCGCCGGGCGTCGCCGCGTACATAGCCGATCATGGGCTGTATGCCGGTGGGTAGTGCTGCGAAGAAAAGTTGTAACCGTTCACAGGGTGGAATCGGCTTTAGCGCTCCCCAAACGGCATTGTGAGGGGCACGTCGTCCCCGTTTCGACCGCCTTTCTGTACCGACCATCACGAAAACCACTTATTCTATAGGGTCTTGACCCCGTGAACGGTTACGAAAAGTTTGTTCTGCGGGGTTGGCGCGGCCATTTGTAGCCCGGCCGCCGTCGGCTGAGCGGTTGCATCAGGGAGCGAACGGATTGACGCCACGCGATGACCGTCAAGACCTGTTTTGCCTGCACTGTGGGTACAACCTTCGGGGACTGTCCGGTGATCCGCGGCGATGTCCGGAGTGCGGCCGCCAGAGCGCGGTTGCGGACATGCTCATTCCCGCGGATCAAATCCGTAAGGCGTTGCGCCGGCTCGAAACCGGCCCGGCGCTCGCGACGAGCGTAGTGTTGATTTCTTTGTGCTTTCTGGCCATGCGGTGGGTCGCCGAGCGAGCCAAGCGGGCGATCGCCCCGATTCAACGAGCTCGCGCGGCGGCGATGGTCCGCGAACATAGGATTACAGGAACGCCAGAAGTGCGAGCCGGTGGGGTGCCTGAAGATTGAACGTCGAAAGTCCTGGGTGACGTTGTGCCTTGAGGGTCAGCACGTCGCAACGACTATTCGTACAGCGGGAACTGCGCGCAGAGCGATTTCACTTCGTTGCCGACCTGCTCGATCACGTTCGCGTCTCCCTGTGATCGCAAGACACGGTCGATCAGCTCCGCGATCGCACCCATTTGGGCTTCCCTCATACCGCGCGTTGTGACGGCCGGGGTGCCGAGTCGCAGGCCGCTGGTCTGCGTGGGCTTGCGCTCGTCGAACGGGATCATGTTCTTGTTGGTGACGATGCCGGATTGAACGAGCCAGGTCTCCGCTTGCGCTCCGGTGACGTCCGGATAGGCCGGGCGAAGGTCGAGGAGCATCAAATGATTGTCCGTGCCGCCGGAGACCAACCGGTTGCCTTGTTCGGCCAGCGCCGCGGCCAGCGCGCCGGCGTTGGCGATGATCTGACGCTGATAGTCGGCGAACTCCCGCGTGAGGGCCTCGCCAAAGGCCACGGCCTTGCCCGCTATGGCATGCATCAGCGGGCCGCCTTGCGTGCCCGGGAAGATGCGGGAGTTGATCTTCTTGCCCCATTCCTCTTTGCACATGATGAGTCCGCCGCGCGGGCCGCGTAAGGTTTTGTGCGTGGTGCTGGTCACGAATGCGGCCGTGGGGACGGGGCTGGGATGCAACTCCGTGGCGACCAGACCGGCGATGTGGGCGATGTCGGCCATGTGCAGCGCGCCGACCTCATCGGCGATGGCGGAAAAGCGATCGAAATCAATGGTGCGCGGATAGGCGGACGCCCCGGAGATGATGAGCTTGGGGCGGTGTTCCTTGGCGAGTCGCTCGATTTCATCGTAGTCAAACTGCTCGGTCTCCCGATTCACACCGTAGGACACGATTTTGTAGAGCAGCCCGCTGACGTTGACCTTCAGCCCGTGCGAAAGGTGGCCGCCGTGCGCCAGGTCGAGCGAGAGAATCGTATCGCCCGGCTCAAGCGCCGCCAGATAGACGGCCGTGTTGGCGTTGGCCCCAGAATGCGGCTGCACGTTGCAGCACTCGCACCCGAACAACTTGGTCAGCCGATCTCGGGCCAGATTCTCGATGGTGTCCATGTTTGCGCAGCCGCCGTAATAGCGCTTGCCCGGATAACCTTCGGCGTACTTGTTGGTGAACACCGAGCCGACGGCTTCCAACACGGCCTGCGACACGTGGTTTTCCGAGGCGATAAGCTCGATGGTGTTCTGCTGACGATCGACCTCGGCCAGCATGGCGGGTAGGATTTCCGGGTCGGTTTCCGCGATGGCTTCAAACGCGGCGCGTGTCGCGATGCTCATGGAATCACCTCTGTTATGGGTTCAACGTACAATCTTGGCAACAGTCGCCACGTTATCCGCCGTCGAGCCGAAAATCAACGTGGGGTCGAAGGTCAAAGGTCAAAGGTCGAAAATCGAAAATCGGAGGCGGCGCCGGTGTGGTCGGTAGTCGGGGGGATGGGGGTTCCCGTGCCCTACCCCGCGCGGGTGCCCCACCTCCTGTGGGAGGTGGGGGCGCCGATGATCGTGACCGACTGATGCCTGCTTCTGCCAACGACCCAAGCCGCCGCGCCGTGGCGGTCCACCCGGATGGCATTCGATTCCTAGTGGCCGCGAGATCATCGGCTCCCCCATGTCCAATAGGACATGGGCCACCCGCCAGCCGTGTTTTTGCGGGCGTGGCCTATTGGGGCGGCATTTCCGGCTCGAGGTCGACACCGAGGCCGTCCGCGATGCGGTTGATGTAGTTGAAATAGGCCACGGTCTGTGTGGCGTCGTGAATGGCGCGATCGGAAAGCCCCAGGTTTCGCAGGTCGGAGACATCCTCGGAGGACATTTGGCCGGGCGTTTTGGTCAGCTTCAAAGCGAACGCGCACAGCGCGCGGTCAACGCTCGACAGCTCCGCTTCATTGAAATCCGCTACGATCTGATCGACCCATTCGTTGTTGTCAACCTCAACCCGGAGGTTGTCCGCGTGGGCATGGGTTCAGTAGTGACATTCGTTGGCACGAGACACCACGACAGCCATCATCTCCCGTTGCGCGCGGGTCAGCGGAGAATCGCCGTGCATGACCGCCATGTAGAGGCCCATGCCCGCTTGGAGCACGGGTGGGTTCTGGCTTTGAACGCGGACGATGTTGAACACGCGCCCGGCCCGCTTCACACCGGCGGCGTACACCCGGGCCAACTGCCCTTCGGCCTGATCCTCCGCTATCTGTTCAATCCATGCCATAACTTACCTCATTGAGTGCGATCACGCTTACGCGTCTCCGAACAATCGGAACAACTCCGTATCCAACCCGCGATCGTGAAGACCCATTGACCTTCGCCCTTTGGCTCTTGACCTTCGACCCTCCCACGCCTCAATTCAGCACCCTCACGGTGGAATGAGTTTCTACTAAATAGGCGTACAGTTGCGCCACGTCGTCATTGTACATGCGGATGCAGCCCAACGATACGCTGTGTCCGATGCTGTTGGGCTCGATCGTCCCGTGGATGCCGTACCGCTGAGCGCCGAGGGCATCTCCATCCGCACCGATCAGGGCGATCCAGCGCTCGCCGAGTGGGTTGGCCGGATCGTCCGCGGCGATCATCTGACCACCACGCGGCGGGTAATAAGTGGGGTTCCTGAGTTTGGTGCCCACACGCCATGTCCCCGTGGGGGTGCCGTCATCGGCTCCCAGGCCGACCTTGAAGTGCGTGACGAAGGTATCGCCCAGATAGACGTCCAAGACGTATTCGTGCTTGTGCACGACGGCTCGGAACGGTCCATAGATGACTTTGATTACCTGCCCCGCGCGAATGAGATTGATGTTTTCGATGTTGTTGATCGATGCCAGCAGCCCGGCGGATATCTTGTGGGCTTTGGCGATCTCGCCCAGGGTATCGCCCGGCTTGATCGAATACCGACCGACGTGCGCATCGCCGGACCAGGTGCGCGGCGAGAGAATCGTGTCGTTGCCGATGCGCGTCAGCGCCGTGCGCAGGCGCGTGCGATCGGGCTCGCCGATCTCCGCGAGCATGGCTTCACTGTACCGGGCTCGGGCCGTGAGCACGTCGTTTTCGGCCATCGCTTGATCCCCGGCACGAATCAAGGCGGCCAGACGATTTCCGTTGGCTTCGCGGCTCGCGGGGGGCTTGGCCGGCGTGCGCTTGGCGCGTTTCGCTGATACAGGCCTTTTAGGGGATCGTGCGGTGGCGGTTTCGGACCGGTCCGGTACCGTCTGGCGCTTGGCTGCATCCGACGTGGCCCCAGGCATGCCTGCAAGCAGCGGCTTCTGATTGCCCAGCGGACTGGCCGCGAGCCCTTGAGCGGGATCGGGCGGCGACGCATCCGGCGTCAGCCACCACGCTCCGGCGGCCAGAACCGCAAGGCCCGCAACGATCGGAACAACAGGTAGGCCGCGCCGCCGGCGAGTCCGACGGGGGCGGTAGGAACGGCGTCTTGCCATGGTTTCGCCTCCATGCGCGAAAGTTGATGCGGGGGCCAGCCGCAAAACGGCCTGACCATTCGTGGGTACCACACCTGTAATCAAGCTTACGCCCATTTCGCTCGGATGCAAGTGGAATTACCGCGATCGGGAGTGGCCGCGGCACAATCGCGTCCAAACGCCAAACCTTAGCCGAACACCCGGCAACGCGGTTCCCCGCGCTCGAGCAGTTCTCATTCGACGGCTACCCGCCGCGATTCGATCGGCATCGCTCGTGAAGAGACAGAATCTCACAGAGCCTAGCGCCGATAGATTCGGACGGTCATGGTAAAAAGAGGCCGTCATCGCGTTCTTGTGGTGGTGCTGCTTGACGGAACGCGCCGGTCTGTCTCCAATGCGGATGCGATTTGCGGAGAAACACAGGCGATGGCAAGCTCCAAGATCAATCCCATGGCGCCGCGTTGGGACGTCGAGCGGACCAGTGGGGTCTGCGCGCAAACCGGGGAAACGATCCATGAGGGGGAGGCTTTCTACTCCGTCTTGTTCGAGGAGGGGGATTCCTTCCGCCGCGCCGACTACAGCCTGGCCGCGTGGGACGGACCGCCGGAAGGCGCTTACTGCCATTACAAGACGCGTATGGCCGTCAAAGAGAAACGCAAAAAAACCTTCGTCGACAACGAAATGCTGCGCGCGTTTTTTCTGCGGCTCGCGGACGAGCAGGAACCGGCCCGGGTCCGTTTTCGCTTCGTGATCGCGTTGATTCTGATGCGCAAACGCATTTTGCGGTATGAACATTCCGTGACCACGGATGGTATTGAAGTCTGGGACATGCATTTGACTAGAGATCCGTCGGTCCACAAGGTTGTCAATCCCCGTATGTCGGAAGATCAAATCGAGGAGGTCAGCGGCCAACTCTCGGGCATTCTGCACGCGGACATGGGCGAATGGGACATCGAAGATACTTCCGCTGATGGCATCGATGACGAAGGATCGCCGGATGAAGCTTGAGGTCATCCTCAAGCCCGGCGTGCGGGTGGCGCTGTTCGCGGTGGCGATGACGTGCGGAGCGTGTCAGCCCAAGACCATCGAAGTGGTCCCCGCGCGGGAAACACCGCTCGCGCGGGCGTGCGCGGTGGTCAACGGCAACGTAGCACGCATCGCCGGCACACTGCGCGCGACCGGTCCGGTGGACGCGCGCGTAGTCGACGCGGACGGCAGAACGCGCACCTTTTCACTCGACGGCACTCTTTTCTACCTGGCGCCGCATTTCGTGCGGTTTGATTTGAAGAAGCTGGGCGCAACGCAGGTTCGCGTAGGTTCCAATGCGACGCGGTTTTGGTACTACGCCAAGGACACCGACCGCTATGAGTGTGGGTGGCACGGGCGGCATCGGGTTCGGGGGTGGGATCTTCCCATCATGCCCGAGGAGCTCGTCGAGGCGTTTGGCCTGACGCCGATTCCGACCGGTCTGATCGTTCCGGGCGAGGTCACGCGATTGCAGCGCATCGAGCGAGACTATCAGCAAGTGCTTTTCCTGCACGAGTCGGCCGGGCGCGGTATTCGGATTGCAAAGGAATACTGGCTCGATCGTTATCCACCTCACCTCACGCGGCGGGTCGTGTTCCGCAACGAAATAGGCGGCGTCGACATGCTTTCCAACCTTGGTGACTACAGGCGGCTCGGTGCCGGCGGACCTTTGTTGCCCCATCGCCTGGATGTGGAGTGGTTCGACCCCCCGCTGAAGTTGCGTTTCAAGGTTCGCCGATGGAAGTCGGTACCCCAGGTCGTTGAAGATGGGATTCAGTTTCGGACCCCCGGCGAGTGTGCGAATCCATGAGACGCGGTCGACGCATGCTTTCCCCAAACTACATCGAGCGGTGGTGGCGGCTTGGCTTGCTCGGATTGTCGCTGTGCGGCACCGGCATCCTTCCTGCGCTGGCCGATCCGCCCGACGAGCTGTTTGGCGTGGCCGGCAATCAGCGGATTATCTGGCTGTTTCAGAACATGACGCATGCTGAGAGCAAGCAGACGGCGCTCTTTTTTACCTACCGGCCACTTGATAAAGCCAAGAAGACCCGGTTTGCCCCGCGACCATTCGGACCGATCGGCGGTGAGATTGCCGCCATGGCGGTTTCCGGGCGGAAACTGCACATCATTTACAGCGATGGGACGCATCAATCTTTGGTTCCGCCGACCGGGCCTTGGAGCATGATCGCCGGATGCAAGCAGGTGCGCGAGCGCAATCTCCCGGATTCGACCGTGCCGATGGCGCTGGCCGGAGACCTCGGTAGTGAACAGCTCTACGCTTTGATTACGTCGCGCCGCGCCGCCGCCCTGATGCCCTCGGTGGAGCCGGCGGCCGCGGGCACGTCCGGAAAGGCGGCTCCCGAAGGCGATGGCTTCGTTACGTGCGGACGTAGAGGAGAACGCGCGGGCGCAATCCGCGCTGAGCGTTGATTTGACCGTCGTTCGCTTCGAACAAGGACGCTGGGTCTTGGATCGTGCTGCTCCGGCCGATTTCAAGTTGCACGGGCGACCCTTGGCGTTTTGGGCGTCGGCAGGGCGAATCCACCTCATCTACAGGCCGGACCGGCAAGCCAACGAGTGGCTCTACCGGGTTAGTGCGGCATCTGACGATTCCTGGTCCGAGTCCGTGGTCTGGCCCGCCACGAGGGATCCTGAGTTCGCGTCCGGGTCGGTGGCGCAAGATCAACCCGTGCTTCTGGTCGGTAGGCAATCGGGTGGGGATCCGTTCTTGCAATACTGGCGGCTCGACGTCGCCGGCTGGGAACCGGTGGCGCTGGCCGGGAGCGAATTCGCACGCGTTGCGTTGTTCGGGAGCAGGTTTTGCGCCTACGCTGCCGGCACCTATATCGGGTTGGCACGCCGCGAAAAGGGGGAACCGCTTCATTTTGGACGCTGGGACGTGGCGGACGGGTCGACCTTGGATCCGCTTGCCGTAGTCCCCGCGCTGGTTCCGCCCGAACCGCCGACGGTCACCACCGCTGCCAAGCATCTGTTGGAGTACACGGTGTTGGGCTTGGCGTTGGCTGCGGTGTTCATCTGGCGGCGCAGCAGCATTGCGCACCATCCGACGCTGGCGCCCAATCAGAGGCTCGCCCGCCTGTCGCGCCGGGCCATGGCGTTCAGCATCGACATGCTCATTCTCACACCGGCGGTGATCGCGGTTTTCTACCGCCTCCTGTTGCTCGAAGAGGCCGCGTTTCCGATCTGGAACTCCGGCGGTGTATCCAGCGACCTTTCCGGTCGCTAGTGGTTTCGAGCTCTAGTGGGCGTTTGCGTGGGAATTTACGGCGCGATTTTCGAGGCGGCTATGAGTGCTACGCCCGGCAAGCGGGCGTTGCGATTGACCGTGGTTCGCGCGGATGGGAGGCCGATCGCGTTCGGCGGCGCCCTGGTCCGCAATCTCGCCCGGGCCGTTGAGTTTCATTTTGTTCCGTTGGTCCTGCTCGTCGCGGTCACCTTCGGCAAGCAGCGTCTGGGGGATTTGCTCGCCCGGTCCTACGTAGTGGAGCCGACCGAGACCACTCTCTTGTCGTTGGACATGAATTCCGACGACGATTCCGACTTCGACTGAAGCCGTTGCCTGTTACAAATTCGCGCCGGGACAGGCGGCTTGGGATACCGCGGGAAGCGGCGTGTTCGTGGCAGATCCCCCTGTTTTTGAGGGCGACTGGGCGGGTGTCGCACCGATCCGGGCCGCGGGCCATCTTTGACCGATAACTTAAGGGTTGCTTGGCTTGTGCCGATGACCCAACTGGATGATGGGGCGCGCGGATTGCCATCGGAGGCTCAGCGCCAAGGCGGCCGGCGATAGGATGCTCGCTTTTTGGCAACAGGTACTCACGCGATGTACACAAAGTTTTTTAGGCTATCTCGGCGTCCGTTTGAAGAACGGGCGGACCCCCAGTTTTACTTTCCGACGCCGCACGGCGATGAGGTGTTGGCGGCTCTGGAGTACGAATCCCAGTACGGCCAATCCATCGCGCTTTTGATCGGCGAAGCAGGGACGGGAAAGACCCTGCTCATTCGCTCGTTGCTGATGCGCGGGCAGCCGACCGACCAGAGCGTCGTGCTGACGTGGACGGCAGACGGGAAGGCGAGCGTGATCCGGGAGGCGTGCAAGGCGTTCGGCGTCACGCTGCCTTCGGCGTTCAGTACCAATCGCGGACTGGCCAGAATCCGCCGGCATCTCAGCCGCATCACGGCCGATGGGCGGCGCGCACTGCTGGTGATTGACCAGGGGGAGAACCTCTCGAGCGAGAATCTTGCGGAGATCAGCGCGCTGACCTCGCTGCATTTGGGCGACCAGTCTATGCTGACGGTCATGCTCGCCGGTCAGCCGCAGATCAAAACGCTGTTGGAGGCAACGGAGCTTTCGAGTCTGCGGCAGCGGCTCTTCGGTGAGCGCGTGCTTACGCCGTTCTCACGATCGGAGACGGGAAACTACATCGCCCATCGGTTGAAAGTGGCCGGTGCCGCCGACCCCAACTTGTTCGAACCGCCTGCCTTGGATTTGATTCATCGTGTCTCCGGCGGCATTCCACGTTTGCTCAATCGCCTCGCGGGCGAGGCGATGCTCAGCGCGTATGGGGCGTCGCGAAAAACGGTGACCGGGCCGGTGGTTGCTGAACTGGTCAAAGAGAACGCTTACGAAGAGCCGGCGCCGATGGGGGCTTGCAAGATGGATGCCGACGGCAGCGGCGTGGATAGCGCCGTGGCTTCGGATGCGGAGTTCAGCGGCGACGTGGTGAGCCGAGCATCCACGTCTCGCGATCGACTGGTGTTCGACGATGCGTCGCCGATCAAATCATATGAGTCGGAAACGGATCGCTTAGCTGGTGCGGAATACGACGCCGGATCGTCGACGCTTCCGGATCCGAATGGAAGTGCCGTATTTACGACACTTGATCCTTGTGGAAGTAGTGGGCAGGGGGAGGAGATGCTGGAGCGGGGGCGTTTGCTGCTGGAACAGTTGGAGCGCGCGATGGCTCGTGCGGAGCGGATGAGCGCTACGTCGCAGGCGTCGCTGACGCAGACTACGGCTGTCGAGACGCATCTCGAAACGCTTGTCGGTCATGCGGAGCGAATCGCCGGTGAGCTGGGCGGGTCGGTGAGCCGCGCCCATGAGTCACTGAATTCCTTGAACGCCCGCATCCGTTCGGAGGTTTCGACGACGCAGGACCGGGTGACGGCGGTCGAGGAACGGCTCGCCGCCATTCCGGAGGTGCTCGAGCAGGCGGACCACAGGCTGGATCGATTGCAGGATGCCTGCAGCAGTGCGGAACATGTGGAGTCCTCTTTGCGCAAGTTTGGGGAGGAGCTTGCCGATCAGGCGGACACGGTGCAGGAGCGGATCGGCATCGCCGTGGCCGGTACGCAAGCGGGGAAGGAGACCCTCGACCGGGCCACGCAACTGATCGAGACGGTAGAGCGTGAGAAAGCCTCGCAGGAACAATTGATCCGGCGGACGGCGGAGCAGGTGGACACCAAGCTGCGCACGTTGAACCAATCCCTGGCGAAGGCGGATCGAGTTATCGAGTCGCTGCAGACCCAAAGCCGCAACATGACGTCCGAGGCGGAACGGATCAAAGAGGATCTGCTTCGCAAGAGCATCAGCCGGTTCGAGGAATCGCTCCAACAAGCGCTGGATCGGTTTACCACGGCGCAGCTCGAAGCATTGGATGCCATGGAATCTCGGGAAGTGGAATTGCGATCCCAGGTCCACGCGTTTGAGGAGCGAACGGCCGGGTTGCAGCGCACGCTACATGCCGCGGATCATGAGATCGACGCGACGCAGAAGAAAACGTCGGCGGTCGCTACCGAATGCAAGAAGCTGCTCGCTGAAGTCGCCACGAAGGAGCAAAGGATTACGCACATCAGTCGTGATCTGGACAACAGCATCGAGCGAGGAGAAACCCACAAGACGGATGTCCAGCGTGTGACGGGCAAGGCCGAGGAACTCCGGCGAAGCGTCGCGGCCATCCTCGTCGATGTGGGCGCCGCCCAGGAGCGTGCGGTCGCCGCACGCGCTCAATTCGACGGGTACAAGGAGATCGTCTCCGAAATCGACCAAGCGGTGCAGCGCGGACAATCCGCGCTCCGCGATGTGGACGAAATCGTATCCCACGTGGACCAACTGCAAGGCAACATCGCGGCGGTCGCTCACGAGGCGTCGGCCAAGACGGAGGCGTTTCGTTCCGACGTCGATCGGGTGCATCGCGACCTCGCCGTGGTTGCCGAAGATGCGGCGGTCAAGACGGAGGCATTCCGCCAAGGCGTTCGCAACGTCCAGCAGGGGGCGGACGAGACCATCGCGCGAATTACCCAAGCGGTGGCGCAGGGGTCGGACGCCATCGCGATTGTTTCTGCGGAGGCGCAGACTAAAGTGACACAGCTTGACTCCCACAACGCCGCCGCCCGCGTCGTGTTGCAGGAGTTGTCCGAGATGAACCAAAAGGGGCACAGTCTTCTCGATCAGGCCAAGGCGGTGCTCGAGGACACGGAAGACAAAACCAAGCAAGCTGCGTCGACGATTGAGTCTCTTTGGGGATTGGCCGGCGGGGCCGAAGCCCAGACCAAAGCACTGGCGACCAAGCTGCAGGAGTCTGAAAAAGTGGTCACCCAGCTTGCCGGCGAGGTCAAGAGTGCGCAAGCGGCGCTCTCCAGGCTTGCGGAACAATCGTCGGGCGCCGACGCGCAGTATCAGATTGTCGAAAAGCGCTGCCGCGACGCGAAAAAAATCGCCGATCGGCTTGTTTCCATCAGCAAGCTGCTCAAAACGGCCAAGGAAACCGAACAGTCCATCACGGAAATGGTCGACGGAGCACGCCGGGTCGCCGACGATCTGACAAACGCGGCCGGGACTTCTGATCAGCTCTTGGAGCAGTTCAGCCGGCAGGGCGAAGGCATCGCGGCGACCATCGGCGAACTGGAAACGCGGGCAGCCAAGATCGAATCGACCATCGACCAGGTTACGGAGAAGCCGGCTGAGTTGGTTCGGACCGCCAAAGCGCAGGCCGCGCAGCTCGAACGGGTATGTGCTGCGGTCCGCAAGGTGTTTGCGTCGCTGTCGAAGACAACCTTGGAAGCCAAGAAGCAGACGGAGGCGTGCGGGAAGATCAACCACAGCGCGGCGCAGCAAATCCGCAACCTCCGCGTCGAGACCGATCGCTCGTGCAAGACGTTGCGCGAATGGATTGCCGAAGCCATTCGGGTACAAACGCGGCTGGAGCGATCGCTGGACCAGGCTCCGTCGATCCACCAAACGCATCCGATCGAGGAATTGGCCGAAGTCTCGGATCGCATGACCGTGGGGGACGCGATTCCCGAACCTTTGGCGGGCGGTGAACTGACCATGCTGGACGAACCGCAAGGCGCCGCCATACCCGGTTGGGCGGATGGGGTTCCGCCCTCGGAATCCGAACCTGCCGCCTCGGAGCTTGGGGCGCGAATCGGCAATCGCGCGGACGAAATATCCAGGCTTCTTGCGGATGCCAAGAATCTGGTTCCCTGATCTCCGCGCTGAGCTGCGGGCTTCAGCCCGCGCGGCGCACCGGGCTCATTGGGGATCCCGGTTTCCGGTGGGCGCTGCACGCGTAGCACGTGCATTGACCGACGGCCGCGCAGGCTAAAGCATGCGGCTCGGGTCGACGCGGAACCCACGAAACGCGGCGCTAGGAAAGGGGTTTCTCGGCGCCGGTCAGTTTGCGCAGCTCGGCTACTTCCTTCTCAAGTGCCTTGATTCTCTTGAACCATTGCGGAAGCTTGCGCATCGCGGTGTGGGAACGGTGCGCCTCGGTAATCGGCACAGCCGGTGATCCGAAATAAGTCTTCCCGCCCTCCAGATCGCCGACCACCCCTGCTTGTGCGGCGACGACGGCATGATCGCCGATGGTCTGGTGGCCCGCCAAGCCTACCTGTCCGGCCAGCGTTACGTGGCGCCCCACGTTGACCGATCCTGCGAGCCCAACCTGGCCAACGAACAGGCAGTGCTCGCCGATCTTGCAGCCGTGTCCGATGGTCACATTGTCGCTGAATTTGGTGCCGGAGTGGACTTCGGTACTGCCCAATGTGGCGCGATCGATGGAGCAATTGGCCCCGATTTCGACGTCGTCGCCGAGCACGGCATTGCCGATCTGGGGGATTTTGACCCACTTCCCTTCATGCGGTGCGAACCCCAAGCCGTCCTGACCGATGACCGAGCCTGCATGAATCGTACATCGGTCGCCGAGCACGCACCCATCGTAGATGACGACGTTGGGGAACAGGGTACAGTCATGGCCTATGCGCGCGTCCTTGGCGATGTAGCAACCCGGATAAATCGTGCAGTTGTCCCCGAGGACGGCGCCTTCGGCGATGGTGGCCCCGGCCGCAATATTGAGATGGCTGCCGATTTGGGCGGTTTCGTGGATGTTCGCCCGGTCGGAAACGCCCCACTGAGGGTGCCGGCGATAGCCATATAGGGCAATAATCGCCACCGCCAGAGCCGCGTAGGGATCATCAATGCGGATCGCGGATTTGCCCGGTGGGATCGAGACGCCGTCCTTGCAAATGATGGCGGACGCATCGGTTTCGGCGACGGCCTTGAGGTATTTTTCATTGGATAGAAACGAAAGCTCGCCGGCGGATGCGGATTCGAGCGTGTTGATGGCCTTTATGGGCAGATCTTCGCCCTCCAAGGAGGCACGAAACCCGTGTTGATCGAGAATCTCGCAAAGCTGGCTCAAGCGATAACTGTTCATTCTTGGCGTCGAATCCTTACCGAAGCTCTCCAAAACATCCATTCTCAGCGTGGATTCGTGGAGTGTCAATGAAAAGCGCGCGGTTTGACGGGCACCCCGACCACCGGTCGTCCAACCCGCGTCGCGCGTTCCGCCTGGCGTCGGTCGGTGCGGAGCGTCCCTTGCGATCCTCGGCCTATCTCCAGTTCCTGCTCATGTTTGGGTGCCCTGGTTCTCCTGTGGCCGACATACCGCCCCGAATTCACGTTAAAGGGGGCGGATGTCTCTGGAATTTGTGAACTTGTGCATTAGACTACCGCGTCCGGAACGGTCTGTGGGCGGACGACTCCGGACGCTGGTGGGAATAATCCGGGCCGTGATCGAATATGGATTCCAGGGATCCAGTCCCTCGGACGACTGCCGGCCTTGATCTGTCGTTGGGTTGGGCTTATTTCAGGGCTATGCGGGCGGCCCGGCGCGTTGGCTCCAGTTGGATTCGAGTTAATTATGCCGTTAAGTTCGATGTTGCTGTGGGTCGTCTTCGCGGTATTTGTCGTTGCGACCCTGGCGCTGGCCGTGTACGGGTTGCACCTGTACGTCTTGCTGGTGCTGTTTCGCAGGCAGTCCAAGCACCATCGTGTCCGACAAGGGTTCACGATTCTTCAGTATGCCCGGAATACGGACGATGCCGCTTGGCCTCGGGTAACGAGCCAGATTCCTGTTTTCAACGAAGCCGATGTCGCCGTCCGCGTGATCGAGGCCGTTGCAGCGATCCAGTACCCCGCGGGCAAGCATGAGATCCAAGTTCTCGACGACAGCACGGACCACACGCGGGACATCATCGATCAAGTGGCAGCTCGACTCGTCGCGCGCGGGGTGGACGCCAAGGTCATCCGCCGGGCGGACCGGACCGGTTACAAGGCCGGGGCGCTGTCGCATGGATTGGCCACGGCGACCGGCAAGTATGTGGCGATTTTTGATGCGGACTTCGTTCCGCCCGCGTCGTTTTTGCGGAAGGCTGTGCCGCTATTGGAGTCGGATTCCAAGATGGCGTGCCTTCAGGGTCGTTGGACCCACCTCAATCGCTTTGAATCATGGTTGACCTCGGCACAGGCGCTGGGCATCGACGGTCATTTTGCGATCGAGCAGGGAGCCCGCGCGTGGAACGGCCTCATGATGAATTTCAACGGGACGGCGGGCGTGTGGCGCAAGGCCGCGATCGACGATCCGGCCGTGGGCGGGTGGAGCGGGGATACGCTTACGGAAGACCTGGATTTGTCCTACCGGGCGCAGTTGGCGGGCTGGCGTTTGGAGTACAGCCTTGACCTGCCTTGTCCCGCCGAGCTACCCGGGACGGTGGCGGCGCTTAAGAGTCAACAACGGCGTTGGGCGACCGGATCGATCCAAGTGGCGCGCAAGCTGCTGCCGCGGATTTGGAAGGCGCCGATTTCCTGGGAGGAAAAGATTGAGGCGACGTTACACCTGACGCACTATTCGGTTGCGCTGTGGATGTTGATTCTGGCGCTGGTTGCTCGCCCGATGCTGCTGATCTTCGCCGACGCGCGACTCTTTACGGGATGGGCTTGGGCGATTTGGGGGGTTATTCTTCTTTCCGCGTTCGCGCCGTCGTTGGTATACGCCTATGCCCGGTACAGCCTGGACGGTCGATGGAGCGGGCTGCGGACCATCCCCTCGATGCTCGTGTTGGGATGCGGCTTGTGTTTGAACAACGCCATCGCCGTGCTTCGCGGCTTGCGGCTGCGTGGCGGGGAGTTTGTGCGCACGCCCAAGTCGGGCAGCGCCGGTTTCCAAAGAAAACGATCGAGTTATGTGACTTCCGCGTGCGGGCTGTGGATCGGCGAGCTGGCGCTAGGCGTATATGCGGCGTTTTCGTTCGTTCTTTGTTTCACCCAATACCATCGGGCGTTCAGCTTCTTTCTGCTGGTCTACGCGGTGGGGTTCGTGGTGATTGGATGGCTGTCGCGGCCGCGGCGGCTTCGTGACGACGCCAACGAATCGGAATCGATGGACGTTCCCACACTCATCGGCGCAGAAGCGTCAACGTAGCGGCACCATATTGTGATGCGCCAAGGCCCATCGGGCTCGCCTTCCGCGAGTCCTTGTCCGGAGCCGGTTTGGCTTCGTGTGATTTGCGGCGCGGCTTGGCTGCCGCTTTTCTATTTCGCCTTCCACGTCGCCCGATTGGGGGCGATTGCGAAGGACGTTCGCTCGTTTCAAATCGCTTACGTTGTCGCATTCCTCGGGTACGCCGGCGTGTTGTGGTTGTGGCTTCGGCGGCCGGCACCTTCGAATCGATCGCGCGCTCGTTGGCTGATTCCTTGCCTGCTGATCCGGGTGATTCCCCTAGCGGTCGAACCCACTGACGATGCCCATCGGTACTTGTGGGAGGGGCATGTCCAACTGGCGGGCCACAATCCGTTTGCCCTGGCTCCTGATAGTGCCATTCTGGAGTCTCTTAGAGATGAGGACTGGGAGCGCATCAACCATCGGGATTACCCGGCGATTTACCCGCCCCTGGCGCAACTGGAGTTTTGGGCCGCCGCGGCGCTGCATCCTTCGGTGTATACGCTCAAAGTGCTTCACACCATTTGGGATGCGTTGGGTGTGGTTGTGCTTGCGTCCATCCTTGCCGCCGGGGGCGTCGCGCCGGCGCGTGCGCTGCTTTACGGGGCTTGCCCGCTTGTACTCACGGCGTTTTGCGTGGAGGGGCATGTGGACAGCCTGATGATTCTGCTGCTGTTGCTTTGCTGGCGGTGGGATCAGCGCGGTCATCGCATGGCCGCGGGGATCGCGTTGGGCGGAAGCATTGCGGCCAAACTGTTTCCCGTCGTCTTCTTGCCGTGGTTCTTTTTTCGATCCAAGCGCGTGCTTTGCGCGGCCCTTGTGACCGTTGCGATCTTATACCTGCCGTATTGCAGCGCCGGTAGTTCGCTGTTCGGGAGCCTTGGTCGGTTCTCATCAACAGATTCGTTCTTCAGCTTTCTAGGTACGATGTTGGAACTGGACTTTTCGAATCCGGCCGTACGTCTTGGTCTTGCGGTTTCGCTTGCGGTGGTGCTGACGGCGCTGGCGGTAGGGGGGGCGCGTGGGTCGGCTCGCACGGGCGATGCACCGGCAACGGTGGGGGAGGGGGCTGACGTTCGAAGGCGGCTCGGGCTGAAGCTCGTGGCTGGTAGGGGGCGCCGCGCGTGGCGGGCGTATGTGTGGCCAAGGGGGGACCGGACGGACGGCCTGGATTTCGGTCGATACGGCGTTGCTGCGACGGGCTTGCTTGTCTTGACAATCCCTGTCGTGCATTACTGGTACTTTGCGTTGCCGATGGTGTTTCTGGCTGTCCGTTGGCACCTGGCGTGGATGATGGCCGCGCTCCTGATCGTCGTCTATTTTGGCGCACAAGAGGCACAGGTGGCAACCGGAACGTGGGCGATGCCCGTTGATGCGCCGCTCTGGGTGTGGCGAGGCTTTGTCGCGGCCTGGGTTGCTCAAGTATGGCTTGATTACAGGTGCATTCGGCCTGCGCCGCTCACCGAGAACGGGGGCGCGAATCAGAGTCCACCGCGCTAGCGGTGGGACCAGTCCGCGGGCTGTCGCCCGCGGATCTGATCCGTAACCAAGCCGAAAGTCTAGGTGTGTCCAATCACTAGGGTTGGGCGGCCATCTTGGCTTCGCGATCTTCCTGGGAGCCGCCGGGCGTGTCGAATGTTTTCTTGAACACGGGGGGGCCGACGGGGGACGCCTGGGCGATGGTAAAGTATCCGTCGTCTCGAATTTTGCCGCTGATGATCGCCAGGTCCGCCAGAACCAGATTGAGCCGATCCATGGCCAAAACGGCCGATTCATAGAGTCGCTCGTCCTTGGCGATCAGTCCCGCGGTTCCCTTCCCTTGTTCGATGTCGTTGATCAGATGGACCAGGCCGGTTGCGGCCTGTCCGACCTGAGCCAGAAACTGATCGAGGAGCTCGAATGATCCATCGAGTTTGGATTCGGTGCGATCGATTGCGCCGGTGGCGGTGTCGGCCAGCTTGGCGGATTGCCGTTTCCAGAGTTCGACCGTCTCTTTCAGCGTCGCGCTGGCATCCTTCAAGTCCCGGACAACGCCCTTGACGTCCGATTGGACTTCCACGTCGCCGAGAACCGCGTTGAGGTTGGCGACGAGCTGGTCCATCCGCTCGACGACGGTGGAAATGTTGGCCATGGGCGGGGGCTCGCCCAGCGCGGGATGATCCACGTCGGCTACGCTTCTCTGTTTGATCAGTTCATCGAGGCTTGCGGCCACCGGCTCGGCGGCGACGGCGAGGTTACCGATGCCATCGAGCGTTCTTTGGAAGGATTGTACCATCGATGGCGTAATGATTTCATTGAGCATGCTCGCCATTTCGCCGCGCATCGTGGCCTTTTCGCGCGGCATCAAGGCGGAGGTGACGTTCTCCTCGACGACGATGTTGATCTGTCCGGTTCCGATGCCCAGCGTTGCGCCGTAGACTTTGGCGTAGGCGCCCATGGGTACGGAAAACTCCCGACTGATCAGAGTGCGGATGACGACACCTTTTTCGGGGGCTGTGCGGTCCTGAAAATCCAGGCCGGAAACCCGTCCGATTTCAACGCCGTTGAGTTTGACCGGGGTTCCTTCGGCGACGCCGCGCAGATCACGCACGCCGACAATGCTGAGCTCCCAATCGGTCGTGCGCAGCCATGTCGGGGCTTCGCCGAACCACACCATCAACACGCCGAGCGCGCCTATGGACGCGACGACGAAAACACCGACCAACAAGTCTCGCGATTTTTCTTTCATAATCGGGTCTGCTCGTGAATTTCTCTAAGCACTTCTTCGCCGCATCGGCCTTCCACGAAGTTGCGCACGCGCATGTCATCGCATTCCATGACGGACTTGGCTTCGCCGTCGAAAATAAACCTTCCCTGGTACAACATGACGATGCGGTCCGCCACTTTGTTGGCGCTCGCCATGTCGTGCGTCACCACCACGCTCGTCACCCCGAGCTCACGCTGCAGCTTGAGGATCAATTCGTTGATTTCATCGGCCCGCGGCGGGTCCAGCCCGGTCGTCGGTTCATCGTAGAGCACCAGCTCAGGATTGACCGCGATGGCTCGCGCCAACGCGACCCTTTTTTTCTGGCCGCCTGAAAGCTCCGCGGGCCATTTGTCCTGAATGCCATCGAGGCCGACCATCGCCAGCTTTTCCTTCACGACGCGCGCGATCTCCGCCTTTCGCCGTCCGGTGTGTTCTTGAATGGGGAAGGCGATGTTTTCCGCAACGGTCATCGAATCGAACAGCGCGCTGAGCTGAAAAAGAAAGCCGAACCGGGGTCGGATTTGAACGAGCTCTCGTTCTGACATCGTATCCAAGCGTATGTCGCGGTAGTACACCGCGCCCTTGTCGGGCTTGAGCAAGCGGACGATGTGCTTGAGGATCACGCTCTTACCCGAGCCCGATTCTCCGATCACCACGGTGGTCTGCCCCGTCTTGAGTTCCAGATCGATGCCCTTGAGCACCTCGAGTTCGCCGAAGCGCTTGTGCACGTCGACGAGTCGAATGATAGGCTGGGTGTTGGGATGGGGCGTAGCCGGCGGCATCGGTGCATTATCCCAAGGTCATACAAGCGATTGAAACCCGTACAGCGCCCGGTAGATACCGTTCATCACCGTGCCGAACAGGAAATCCGTAACCAAAATGATGATAAATACGATGACAAATGACTCGGTACACGCACGCCCCACGCCCTCTGCGCCTGCGCGGCAGTGGAACCCCTTGTAACACGCCACCATCCCGATGGCGCCGCCGAACACCACGCTCTTGACGACGCCCACAATCACATCGAACTTGACGAGCGCGTTGGCGATGTTGTACCAGTACGGCGAGGAGGGAATGCCCTTGAGCATGACCGCGACAAACCACCCGGCGAGCTGTCCGCAAACATCGCAGAAGAGCGTTAGCAGGGGTGTCATGATCAAGCAGGCCAGGAACCGGGGCACGACCAGTTGGCGGATCGGATCCGCCCCCATCACGCTCAACGCGCTGATTTGCTCGGTCACCTTCATAGTGCCCAGCTCAGCCGTCAACGCTCCTCCGATGCGCCCGGCCACCATCACGCCGGACAGAACCGGGCCGAGTTCCTGCATTAGGGTCACCGAAAGCAGGACGCCCATGTGCTGCTCGAATCCGGCGGCGTGGAGTTGGGCGTAGCTTTGATTCGCGAGGACCAGTCCTACGAACGTTCCCGTGATGATGATCACCGCGAGTGTGCGGTTGCCGACTTCGTAAAACAGCGGCATCGCCCGGACCCACATGTTCCACCGGATTAGCCCGGGTATGAGCCACCGCAGCATGTGCCAGCAGAATATGGAGAATCGTCCCGTGGCCGAAACGGATTCGATCGTCTTGGCGCCGATTGTGGCAAGCATGGTCGATCCACTCACATTCGAGAAACAGATCTTCTGAACAACGCGCGGCAACCCACTGCTATGTATCTAGCCAAGCCGGGCCTGTCAAACCGATTTCGCGCCGTTGCCGGGAGTGCCGGGGGGGCCGGCGATTGCGGCACGGAGCGGGATGCATCGGGCAGATGACGCGTCGTTCTTGCTTTCCTGCAGCCTGAAAGACTGCCCTGTGTTGGCGCGGGTCCGCAGCACGCGGACCCGCCGTTGCTGCACAAGCTATTGCGTTCGACCCCGCCGAGGGCGACTCAGCGCTGCGCCACGCCGATCTCACAAGAAAGCCGACTCGTTTCGGGTTGGCTCGGACGGATGCGGCGCGCTTCCGCGTACCCATCGGCGCCGGTCGCCTTCCGAACTCCGTTGTTGTCATACCGATGCCAGACCCTATAGTTGCGGGCTCCATGGCTATTTCCCCGGCGGTTTCAATCGTGGTTCCCACCTACAAAGAGGCCCCCAACCTCGTGCCGCTCGTCGAACGCATCTTCGCCGCCCTCGCGCCGACCAACATCAACGCGGAAGTTCTTATCGTTGATGACGACTCTCGTGACGGAACCGAGGAGATTGTCGAAACGCTGGCGAATCAGTATTCGGTGCGTCTTCTGGTTCGCGAAGGGGAAAAGGGGCTTTCCAGCGCCGTCCTGGCGGGATTCGCGGCCGCGCGGTTTCCGACGCTGGTTGTGCTGGACGCCGATTTGCAGCATCCGCCGGAGCTGATCCCCCAATTCGTCGAGCAACTTCATCGCGATCAGGCTGATTTTGTGGTCGGCTCTCGCTATCATCCGGAAGGGGACATTCAGCGCGATTGGCCCTGGTGGCGCCTAGTCGGGAGCAAGCTGGCCACTTCGCTCGCCCGGCCGCTCACGCCTGTTTCCGATCCGCTTTCGGGATTCTTCGCCTTGCGACGGGCGACCTGGCAGCGGGCGGAGCAGCTCGATCCGATCGGCTACAAAATCGCGCTGGAGCTATACGTTAAGTGTGGGTGCCGCCGCCCGGTGGAGTTGCCGATCCAATTCGCCGCACGAACGGCCGGAAGGAGCAAGCTCGGCGGGGCGGTAGTGGCCCGCTATCTGATTCATCTTGCCAAACTCTATCGATTCCGATACCCCGGTTGGTGGTGGACCGTTGGGTTGGGGCTCGGGATTGTGCTGATGGTCTCGTTGTGGGTGGGCGTGGGGGGCGGGTAGGTGAACTTGCTGGGCCGTGAGTCCGTGCGATGGGCTGACCCGAAACGCCGCGCACGCTACCGACATGCGGCTCGGCAGACGCATGCGGCTTGGAATCGGCCACCGCTTGCAGATGGCTCACGACGTGCGGGAGCGCGGCGTGTTGCAACTGCCGCAAGCGTCGCCACGCCAAGCGCGTTTGTGGCATCGTGGCTGGCCGACGCTCTGTCTTGCAGCGGAGCGACAGCTTGCCCTTGGTTCTATGGATCGTTCGGTACTCTTACGGGAGGTGTGTACCCCTATGTCGCGAGAACCCATTGCAGCCACCGGCGAACCGGCCATTCGAACCGTGATGATGCCCCGCGATACCAACGCCGACGGGACGATCTTCGGAGGCGTCATCCTTTCGCTCATGGACCAAGCCGCCTACGTCGAGGCCATGCGCCAACACCACGGCCGCTACGTCACGGTTGCGTTTCACAAAGTTGATTTCAAACAACCGGTTTTTGTCGGCGATGTGCTGTCGCTCTACGCCGACACAACCAAAATCGGTACCACCTCCATAAGAATCAAGGTGCGCGTCTGTGCACAGCGCAGGAGCCTTGCGGCGCAGCCTATTCGGGTGACCGATGGCGAACTGGTTTTTGTCGCCGTGGACGAGAACGGTAAGCCGCGACCGTTCCCGAAGCGGGAGGATTGAAGGTCGAAGGTCCGAAGGTCCAACGTCTAAAGCCGTTGACGGGCGACGGTGGGCCGGATGGACGGGAAGGAGAATGGGAAACGAAATGCGACTCGATATGGTTGTACTTGTGTTCTTGGGTGGCACGATGCCAGGCCTCTACGCTGCGCCGCCGGCGGAGCAGGACACGGTGGCCGCCGTGGCCGCGCGCTATTGGGATGCGGTCATGCAGCGCTACCCGACCCGAGCCACCGAGACCGGAGACCACCGCTTCGATAACCAACTCGAGGATCTCAGCGAGCCGGCACGGCGGCGGTGGCAGGGCACGCTCGAAGGCTTGCTCGAAGCGCTGCGTGCCGTTGACGAGGCCGGGGATTCCGCCGAACAGCACCTGAATCGGACGCTTTTGAAGCGTTCCCTGCGTGACTCGCTCATGTCGCTTGCCTGCCTTGGGCACTACATGCCGCTCGATCCGCTCGACGGTGCGCACTTGAAATTCCCGTTGATCCTGGTGTCACAACCATTTCACAATCGGCACGATTTCGAAAGCTACATAGAGCGACTCCGGGCGTTTCCCGTTCAAGTGGACCAGATGATTGAGAACATGCGGCGAGGTCAATCCGTCGGTCTGGTTCCGCCGAGGGTTCTTGTTCAGCGCGTCATGCCGCAAATCCGGCGGCACATCGTCGTCGACGTCACGCAGAGCGAATTCTACGCACCGGTCAAGCGACTCGATGTGTTGCAAGGGGCCGATCAACAGGCGATGCGCGACGCTATCGTTTCGGCTATTCGCGCGTCGGTCGTCCCCGGATACCGGCACTTGCTCACTTACGTCGAGGATGAGGCCCTCCCGAAATCGCGGACCACGATTGGCATCAGCGGGGTGCCCAACGGCGATAAGGTTTACGGCGCCCTCGCCTATTTGAACATGACGGTCCCGATGCCCGCCGACGACGTGCACCAACTCGGTTTGTCGGAAGTTGCACGAATCCGATCCGAGATGGATAAGGTCAAAGCCGCGATTGGTTTTGACGGAAGCCTGGACGCATTTCTTGAGAAAATGCGAACCGATCCGGCGCGTCGATTCGCGTCGCGAGAGGAGATGCTCGCTGCCGCCGACGCGATTCTTCGGCGGACCCGGCAATCGGTCAAGAAACTCTTCGGCCGACTGCCTCAATCGGACATTGTGATGAAGGAAATCGAGGCGTTTCGCGCCGCGTCGTCGCCTATGGCCTACTACGGTCCGATCCCTGAAGACGGATCGCGGCCGGGTTATTTCTACATCAATACCTACAGGCCTCAGGATCGCCTGAAATTCACGCTCGAAGCGCTGGCCTACCATGAGAGCATCCCGGGCCACCATCTTCAAATCGCCATGGATGTGGAAAACAAAAAACTGCCGCGATTTCGGCGCTTCTATGGGAACTTCACCGCCTACGTCGAAGGTTGGGCGCTTTATGCGGAAAAGCTCGGATATGAACTCGGCGGCTACACCGATCCGTATCAGCAATTCGGCCAACTGACGCTGGAAATGTGGCGGGCCTGCCGGTTGGTTGTGGATACGGGCATCCACGTCCAAGGTTGGTCGCGCCAGCGGGCCATCGATTTCATGGCCGGCAACACCTGCCTTTCGAAGCTGGACATTGAAGCTGAAGTTGATCGATACATTACCTGGCCTGGTCAGGCGTTGGCATACAAGATCGGCGAGCTGCGCATTCTGGCGCTGCGCAAGGAGGCGGAACAGGCGCTCGGCGAGCGGTTTTCATTACCGGATTTCCACGACGCCTTGCTGGCCGACGGGCCCATGCCGATCGACCTGCTCGAAGAGCGCATGCGAAAGTGGATCCGAGATTTCACCAGCAAGACAGGCAAGCGCTAGGCCGCCAAGGTTTCAGGCCGCGCGGCCATGCGGTGTCGCGCGCGTCGCCGGGTGGCCGTGGGTGTTATGGCTAGACCAGCCCGGACGCTCCTGGCCTTAACGGTCCATGCCGGATACACTGATCGCAGTTCGTTGGCCAAACATAGGGGCCGCTTTATGCCCAACTCGACCATGCAACCCATCATTTCGCCCGTGGGTCGGGAATTCCTTCGGCTGCACCTCGTGCCCGATGTGGGTGCGATTCTGGCGAGGCGGCTCCTCGATTACTTCGGCGGTCCTGCGGAGATATTCACGGCCTCGCGGGCCGCACTGCAACGCGTCGACAAAGTCGGACCGAAGGTGGCCGACTCCATCTTTAAGGGCGTTCGAAGCGACCGCGCGGACGTTGAAACCGACCGGGCCGGCAAGCTGGGGATTCGTATCGTTTGCATTGAGGATCCGGACTATCCGGCACCGCTGAAGAACATCAACGATCCGCCCATCTGTCTTTTTGTGCGCGGTCATTGGGAGCCGCAGGATGCTGTGGCCGTCGCCATCGTAGGCACGCGCCGCTGCTCGCACTACGGGCGGGAACAGGCGATCCGCTTCGGGCGGGCGTTGAGCGCGGCCGGGTTCACGGTTGTTTCCGGGTTGGCCCGGGGGATCGACGGATTTGCGCACCGGGGCGCGTTGCAGGGCGGCGGACGCACGGTGGCCGTGCTCGGTGGTGGGCTTGCTTCGATTTATCCCGTGGAGCACGAATCGCTGGCGGATGAAATCGCGGCCGGGCGGGGCGCGTTGATCTCCGAGTATGCGGTCGATTGTGCGCCGGTCGCCGGCAACTTTCCGCAGCGCAACCGCATCATCACGGGTTTGTCGTTGGGTGTGCTTGTCGTTGAGGCGGGGCGGCGCAGCGGTGCGTGCATCACGGCGCGTCTGGCATCGGAATACAACCGGGAACTCTTCGCCATTCCCGGCCGCATCGACCAACCCGAGATGACCGCCGGCGTCAACGCATTGATTCGAGATGCGCAGGCCAAGCTGATTACCGGTATCGACGACATCCTTGACGAATTCGGCGAGGTGGGCGACATCATGCGCGGGGCGGCGTCGGCAGGCAGTCGCGATGAGCACGCCCGGGGAGACGGCGGCGAGCAGGTGCTCGGCGCGGGCAAGCCCGCGCCCCGCCCACGACTCGCACCACACGAGCACGCCGTCTATTCGTCGGTCGTCGGGGGCGAAGAATCGGCCGAGCGCATCTCCAACAAGACGCACCTTTCGATGGGGCAGGTCACCTCGACATTGACATCACTGCAGCTCAAGGGGTTGGTGCGTTGCCTTCCAGGCAGCCGTTTCGTCCCGAGAAAAGCCGGCATGTAGTCTGGCCGCCCTCGGCCGGGATGCCGATGCACATGGCCGCCTCCGGGGCCGGCGTGAACAAGCCTTGGCTTCTACTCGGAACACACTCGAGGGCGGGTGTGCTACACACAATCGCGGGCAAGGCCTTTGTTGACGATCTTCTCCCTGAACCCAACAATACCGCCATCGCAATAGAACGTAGGCAAGCAAGACTCCATCAGGGGATCGGCCATGACAAACGGACAGCCGCTGTGGCGGCCATCGGAGGACCGCGTTGGGGCATCGCAGATGTATGCCTTTATGGTGCGCATGGCCGAGAAGTATGGATTGGATGCCAGTTGGACAGCACTGCACGAATGGTCGGTCAGTCGGCGGGATTGCTTCTGGGAGGAAATGCTCAAGATCGCGCAGATCCAGACCGGCGGATCCCTCACGCCGACGTCGACGGGATCGTCGATGGTGGCGACCAAGTGGTTCCCCAACGCCACGCTCAACTTCGCCCGGCATTTGCTCCGGTTCGATGACGAGCTGATCGCCATTGACGCCGAGGACGAACTCGGCCGAACGCGGTCGCTGACCTTCGGTCAGCTGCGCGATCAGGTGGCCCGCGCGGCCTCCGGCATGCGCCGGCTCGGCATCGAACGAGGTGATCGCGTCGCCGGCTTTCTTCCGAACATCCCCGAAGCGGTCGTGGCTATGTTGGCGACGGCGAGTCTCGGCGCCATCTGGTCGTCGTGCAGCCCGGACTTCGGCATCAGCGGGGTCTTCGATCGATTCGGACAGATCAAGCCTAAGCTCCTGTTCGCGGCCGACGGCTATTCCTACAACGGTAAGCCGATTTCCTGCGTGGAGAAGACCGCCGGCATCCTCGAGCGCATCGAAAGCATCGAAACCTGCGTCGTGATCGATTTCGCTGAGCATGCGCCCGTTTCTTCGGGCATTGCCCATCAGATGGGCTGGTCCGAGTTTCTCGATGCCGAGGGCGTTTTGGAATTCGTGGACGTGCCGTTCGACCATCCGCTTTACATCATGTATTCGTCCGGGACGACGGGCGTGCCGAAGTGTATCGTCCATGGTCACGGTGGCACGCTCCTGCAGCACATGAAGGAACTCATGCTGCATACGGACCTGCGCCGCGAGGATTCGCTTTTCTATTTCACGACGTGCGGCTGGATGATGTGGAACTGGCTGGTCAGCGGCCTGGGCGTCGGCGCTACGATCGTGCTCTACGAAGGAAGCCCGTTTTATCCCGATGGAACGCACCTGTGGGAGATGGCCCAGCGCCGGGGCGTTTCCGTGTTCGGCACGAGTCCCAAGTTCCTGTCCGCGTGCGAAAACGCGGGCATCGAACCCGGCAAGCGGTTTGATCTGGCCAAGCTGCGGGCCATGCTCTCCACCGGCTCGCCGCTGACGATTGAAAACTTTCATTGGGTCTACGAGAACGTCAAGGCCGATCTGCAACTGGCCAGTATCGCCGGCGGTACGGATATCATCAGTTGCTTCATGCTCGGCAACCCCGTACTCCCCGTGTATGCAGGTGAAATCCAATGCCTTGGTCTCGGGATGGATGTGCGGGCGTTCGACGACAAGGGGGAACCGGTCATCGGTGAGAAGGGGGAGCTGGTGTGTTGCGCACCGTTTCCGTCTCAGCCGACGCGGTTTTGGAACGATCCCGAAAACGCCAAGTACCGCAAGGCCTACTTCGAGCATTTCCCCGGCATCTGGCGGCACGGCGATTATGTGGAAATCACGCCGCACGGCGGCGTGATTGTTTACGGCCGATCCGACGCTACGCTCAATCCCGGCGGCGTGCGCATCGGCACGGCCGAGATTTACCGCCAGGTTGAAGCGATGGACGAAATCGTCGACAGCGTGGTTGTCGGCAAGCGAACCGACGATGGCGACGTCGACGTGTGCCTGTTCGTCGTGTTGCGCGATGGCGTGACGCTGGACGAATCGCTCGAAAAACGCATTCGCCGATGCATCCGCGAAGGCACGACGCCGCGGCATGTCCCCAAGCACATTCGCTCGGTGACGGCCGTGCCCTATACGATCAGCGGGAAGAAGGTGGAGCTGGCCGTCGGGCGAATGATTCACGGAGAAAACGTGGCCAATCGCGATGCCCTCGCCAATCCGCAGGCCCTAGACCAATACGCGGGGATTGTGTAGGGGCGTGCGCGGCCGCCCGACTTCGCACCGAACCCCACCTAATCTCCCATCGGCCCCTCCGGAACCGCGCGCAACCGTCGACTTTCGACTTTCGATCTTCGACTTTCAATCTTCCAATCTCCAGTTGCCAGCCGGAGCCCATCCAAGGTAGAATCATGCGCGCAAACGGAGTCAATCGAACATGGACGTCTTCCCGCTAATCTTCGAACCCATTTTCAAGCCCAAGATTTGGGGGGGGCGGGCTCTGGAATCGGCACTGCACAAGCAATTGCCCGGCGATGACCCCATCGGTGAATCGTGGGAAATCGCGGACCTCGAAGAGGATCAATCCATCGTGGCCCGCGGCCCGGCCCAAGGGCAATCTCTCGGGCAACTCGTCGCCACGTGGAAAAGCGACCTGCTCGGCTCGGCGGAACTATTCGAGGGGCGTTTTCCGTTTTTGATCAAATTCCTCGACGCCAACGATACGCTCAGCGTTCAGGTTCATCCCGATAAGGCCATGGCTGCGCGGCTCGGCGGCCGGGTTCGCGTTAAGAACGAGGCGTGGTACATCGTGGACGCGAAGCCCGAGGGCTTTATCTATCGCGGGGTCAAAGCCGGTGTAGACCGCGACCAGTTCCGCGCTGCGATCGAATCGGGCGAGGTCGAATCCCTGTTAAACCGAATTCCGGTTCGCAAGGGTCATTGTTACTACCTGCCCAGCGGCACCGTGCACGCGCTCGGCGGCGGCGTGCTCGTGGCGGAGGTGCAGACGCCATCGGACATCACCTACCGCGTCTTCGATTTCAATCGAGTGGAGGCGAGCACCGGGCAATCTCGCACGCTACACATCGAGGAAGCCATGGAGTGTATCTCCTTCGACAGCGGACCGATCCAAGGCGAAGAGAAGGAGCACATGGCCAGCGTCTGGACGTCGGTTACGCGGCTCGTGCGGAGCGAGTCCTTCGTCATCGAGCGCGTCCGCATGGTCGATGGGGTTGAGCAAGCGATTCCGTACAAAGAAATGATGATCTGGATCGTGCTCGAAGGCCGCGGGTCCATTTCCTGCAAAGGCTCGGTCGAGCCGGTTCCGTTTTCAGCCGGGGATACCGTGCTGCTGCCCGCGGCCATGAAGGATGGGCAGCTTTCGATTCAGGAAAACAGCATGTGGCTGGAGGTTGCCGCGCCGATTCAAAGCCCCTTGCCCAACTTGGACGCCGCCCAGCGCGAAGCGCTCCACGCCTCCGATCGGGCGGGCGACGCCGTGGTTCCCATCAATCTACCGGAAGACGGCTAGTCATGCCTGACGCACCCGGCCACAACGCCAACCATAAGGCACAAGACCGAAAGACCCGTTCAGCCACGCCGGGTCCGTGCCCCGAGTACGTCCGATTCCGCCTGGGGGCCGCGCTCGTGGCGGGCGGCGGCGTGTTTGCGGCCGCGCGGTCTATTTCCGCGTGGGAGCCGATGGGCATTTTTGTCGGATTGGCGGCCGTCGGCCTGGCGCTCGGCGCGACCGCGTTGTTTCGGGTTTTGCTGGACCAGTTGCGGGTCGCGCGAAGCAGTCGGCGCGCGATCTGGCGAGCGAATGGCACTGCGGCAGCACTCCATGTGCTGCTGAAGCGGATAGAGCAACGCGAGATGGGCCAACTGCCGGCCGGCCCGAGTCGGCCATCTGCCGCATCGTCGGTCGGCGCGCCCCATACCGCCATGGTGAATCTGGCCGATGTCGGTGAGGGCAACATGGATCTGCTCACGGCAGCGACGTTGCAAGACAGCGTTTTTCCTCGCCTGGCCTCGGCGATGCCGGATGAAGGGCATGAGGCCGACACCCTGGCGGCCCCACGGCCGGACGGTGCCGGGGCGGTGTCTCCAGATGAGTCGGTCGATGAGGCCGCTCGTGCCGAGCGGATTTGCGATGGTGTTGCGCTTTCGGAAGGCGTTGAACCCAAGAACATCTTTCGCGAGTGGCAACAGGCGGTGAAGCAGCGCGATCTTCGCACGTGCCGCCGCATCCATGCGACCCTGACCGAAACGCTCCGGCCCGAGACGCTCGAACCACTCACTCGTCAGCTTGCCACGCTCGCCACTCAAGTCGAACGCGGGCTGCGAAAGCAATTCGCCGAGGCCGTGCATCGCCGCGACTATCACGCGGCCTTGAAAACCGGCGCGGAAATCTGCGAACTGCTCCCCGACCGACCCATCGCCGCCGAGTTTCGCCGCATCCGCGACCACCTCGCCCGCCGCGCCGTCTGACGCGGACCACGGATCAAGCGTCTTTTCCAAGGCGCAGCTTGATGCGCGCACCGCAGCTGCGGCTCAACATTGTGCTACACTGAAGCCCGCAGCTCGGGGTGGCCCACCTCCTTCTGGAGGTGGGGTAGCCGATGATGGTTATCGATTGGCGCCCACGTTTGTCGACGATCCAAGCCTCTGTTGCTCCGACGTTCGTGTAGAATAGCTTTCGAATTCTGGCGGCCGCGAGATCATCGTCTCCCCCATGTCCGAAGGACATGGGGCACCCGCCCGGCCTTCCGAGCGAATCACTTCAGATAGGCGAGTGCCTTTTCGTTGTCCCCGTCCATGGCGATGGTCAGGGTTTTTCCGTTGGTGCACGCGGGAACGTGGATCACACGGAGCGTGTCGGCTAGCTCGGCATCCTCGGGAAGCAGGCCCCCCAGGGCGTTGGCGGACTGCCGGAAGAAGGCTTCGTTGAATCGGTTGGGAGCCGTGTCGGGATACAAAGGCAGGTAGTGGATGTTGGCCTCGACCAAGTCTTGAAAGAAATGTGTACCGAAGGAGACCTCGGGCAAAAACCCGCCTTTTTGCCGGGCCACTTCGATCAGCAGTGCGCAGTTATTGATGTCGGCGTAGCGCACCGGCACGCCCAGCCTGATGTCGCTCGTGCCCCATCGGCCGGGGCCGATCAGAATGTAGGACTTCGGCTTGAGCTTGTGGTTGATGCGGCCGATGGCCCGGGCGATTTCGATCCGTTCCTGACGTGTCGGCAAAGCATCGTAGGCGGCCGGATTGACGTAGACGATGTGTTTAATGTATTCGATCAGGCCGGTGCGGATGTACTTGCACGCGTCGAATAGCACGTCCTCGTCCGCGATGTGCTCGGGCACCGAGACCGGCGCCGTGTCGCGCGCCTGCGATTGCGTCCTGCACTGGAGCACGTAAAAGGTCTTGCCGTCACAGGCGAACTCCATATCGACGGGCACGCCGTACGCCTCCTCCAGCTTGTTGAGCATGCGGCGTACGTGGTCGGCCAGCGTGGTCGTCGCCAGCAGCTTGTCGAACGTGACGCACAGGGTGTCGCCGGCGGGGTCGATCAGGCTTCCCGCGGGGGCGTAGAGTTCGCCGTCGCGGTAGATGGAAACCAGTCGGTCCAGCAGGGGGAAGGGCTCGCCGCTGCTGAGCAGATCGGTCAGGCGCACGCTGCGCAACCGGTTTTGCTTGATGTTGATAACGTCGAGTGTTTGTTGGGCCGCGCGGAGGATTTCATGGGCGTTGGCCTCCGGGCGTAGCGTGGGGTCGCCCAACGCCACCATGCGCGGGTATTCGGAGCCCGCGCGATCGACCGCGCGCGTGCCGAGCCCCATGACGATCCGCATCAGGCCGTCTTCCTTTTTGATCCGCGGCGACCAGCGGTATTCGTTGCGCGAAAAGGCCACGCCCGCAAAGGCGGGCAGGAAGTAGTCACCCATGCGAAAGCCGACGACCTTTTGGATGAGCACGGCCATCTCTTCCACGTAGTCGAGCAGGTTGTGCTCGCGGCGGTAGAGGATCGGGTCGGGCGCCATGACGCTGGCATAAACCTCGGCGATCGCGCCCAACAACGCGCGGAGCCGT
>JBHHUB010000002.1:0-55292 GCA_046753625.1 Phycisphaerae bacterium
CTGTTTCCTCTTCTTCTATCGCGGGCAGGTGAATCGTACCCAGAATTCGAGATCGTCCACGGAAGGCTGATCGGGATCGTAATCGGGACCACTGGTTACGAGAAAGTCTCCGCTGACCGTGTAGAAAAACCCGACGGGATTGCCAATCGTGACCGAAGCCTGCGCGGTTCCGACTTCGTGCAGGCTGAGCGAGCCGTCGTCGTTGATGCCCGCGGCTTGGGCATTGTTCACGGTCATGTGGATTTCCGTCTCGCTTAGTTGCGTGACTGAATTCGTGGCGCTTTGCAGCACGGGGCGGTTGTCGGTGGTGCAGGGCATGCCACCGAGCCCCTCTAAGCTGTGTACGGTGATGGTCTGAAACTCCGGAGCCAGCAGGTCGCCGTTGCTATCAAATGCCTCGACGCGCCATGCTTCCGCGACCCTCAGGTCGATCGGCTCAACTCCATGGGCCGGGTCGCCGAAGCGGGACTCGGCGGCGATGCGACCCCAGCATCCGTTGAGAAACGCCGCCGCATCGGCGTCGGCCAGCGTGCCCGGAAGTTCGTCGTGAAGCGGGTGGTCTTGGGTTGTGGTGAAGCGCGTTTCGTCCTCCAAGACGATCAACAGTTCGACGGGAATCTCCGAAAGCACCAACGTCTGAATATCTTCTTGGGACAGTTGCTGCTCGGCCACGATTTGATTGAATGCCTCGCGCAGGGATTGTTCGGCCGCGCGACTCTGAGCACACGCATCCGGGATTGCGGGCGTGCAGGCGGTGGCCGTTGCTGTAAGGCAGATCAGCATGATCCAACGCGACGCACGGCGCATGAGCTTCCCAGCGCTGTCCCCGGCCGGATAGGCTCGGCGCAGTTCGATCAGGTTGTCGGCGTGGCTGCGGTTCATCGCGTTCCGTTTTTGATGTCGGCGGTCTTGGACCGGCCGTGGCTACCCTGCCAGCGCGCCACAACGGCGGAGGTCGGCTCTGTGGCATCATGGCCGAGGGCGGCCGTGCTACATCGTTTGTCGCCCACCGCGAAGCGGGTGCGAGGAAGGTAGTCGAGGGCTCGTCGGGGTCAAGGGGGGCTTTTCGGGTCACCCGCCTTCGCTGAGCCGCGGGCTTGAAGCCCGCGCGGCCATCGGAGTCGTGTGGCGTGCTGACACGCAGCGCCGGGCAAGCCCTGGTTTGCGGCCTGCAATCGGTAGGGCGGTGACCGTGTGGCCGGCGTAAAGGACGTACATTAAGGCGGCGTCCGGTATTTTGGGGCGCCCAGCGGCTGGCAGTACCGGGTTGTGCCCGATAGGCGGGATTGCGTAATCGGTCTTTTCGACCGCAGAAACCGGGGTTGAATGGGGAGCGGGTCCGCGCATACAATTGGGTGGTTCGGAGGCGAGGAAGTTCCGTGGCGATTGTCGTTGGTGGGAACTCGCCATGTCCCTGATGGGGGGTATGAGACAATGACTGATACACTCGAGTCCCTAAGACAGCACCAGCTGGTGATATTGCGCCGGCTGCGTCGCGGCCCGCTGACCGAATTCGAATTGGCCGGCGAGGTTGCGGACGTTTCGGGATACACGACCAGCGACGCTTCCGATCGTATGGAAGATTGGCTCGAAGAACTCTGCAATGCGGGTTTGATCTGGTACGGGCAGCTTCGCAATTCAGATTGTCAGACGCTTCTCGCGGCCGCACTGACGTCGCGCGGCAAGGAACTTGTCGGGTGATCGCTATCGGCTGTCATCAATCATGCGCCAGCCGGCGATCATTGACTCTTGGCCTTCAACTTTCGACCTTTGACCGTCGACCTTAGACTTCCTCCGACAAATCCGTACACGCGGTTGCGTTGAGCGCTACACGCTGAGGGGATACGATGCGCGCCGATCAGTGACACGTCCGCTCCTTCCGCATCGCGCGAGTTGGGCTGACGGGTACGGTTGGGTGGCCTTAGTCGTGCATCGAATATGAACATTGTAGAAATCGACAACGTCACGAAGACGTTCGGTGAGCATGTCGCGGTGGACGGTCTTTCGTTGGCCGTCCCCGAGGGGTCGATTTACGGCTTCATCGGCCCCAACGGGTCGGGAAAAACGACAACATTGCGCATGATCATGCGCATCTACCATCCGGATCCGATTTCGGATGCGTCGGCGACCTCGTCCGCATCGGGGCGGATTCGCGTTTTTGGGGCGGAGACATTTCAAGCGACCAACGATCGCATCGGCTACCTTCCTGAAGAACGCGGGCTGTACAAGAGAATGAAGGTGGGCGACGTCTTGCGCTTCTACGCCGAGCTCAAGGGTCGGCGTGACTTTCGGCACGGTGTGGATTCGTGGCTGGAGCGCCTCGGGCTTTCCGAATGGAAGGACAAGAAGGTCGAGACGCTCTCCAAAGGGATGGCACAGAAGGTGCAATTCATCGCGGCGGTCATCGCCGATCCGGACCTAGTTATTCTCGACGAGCCCTTCAGCGGGCTTGACCCCGTCAACCTCGATCTACTTCGCGACGTCGTCTTGGAGCTGCGTAAGGGCGGCGCGACCATCATCTTTTCCACACACGACATGGCTCAGGCGGAAATGATGTGCGACTTCGTGTTCATGATCTATAAGGGCAAGAAAGTTCTCGATGGCACGATGGATGCCATTCAGGCGAACTATGGGCGCGATACGATCCGCGTTCGCGTCGATGACGGTAGCGGCGCAGGCCGTGGCGTGGATTATCAGCGGATTGCCGGGGTTGAACGCGTGATTGATTTTGGCCGATGGAGCGAGCTCAAAGTCAGCGCCGACGCTAATTCGCAGGCGATTCTTGCTGATCTGATGAGGCAGGGGCGGGTCGATCATTTTGAGCTCACCAGGCCTTCTTTGCATGACATTTTCGTCAGAATCGCCGGGTCGGATGCCCAAGCGTCGAAGGAGGCCGGTCATGCGTAAGATGCTGGTTGTCGCCGTGCGAGAGTATCAATCGGCCGTCAAGACCAAGGCGTTTCTCATTACGTTGCTGGCGATGCCGGTGATGATGGGGGGGAGCATCGCCGTTCAAGTGCTGCTGCGCGATAAGGTAGATACGGCCGACAAACGCGTGGCCGTCTTGGATTACTCCGGAGTCATCTACAGCGCCATTGCCGCCGCAGCGCAAGAACGCAACACCAACGGCATCTATGAGGAAACCGCGGGGCAACGCAAGCAGGTCAAGCCGGGGTTCTTGGTGGAACCTGTAGCGCCGGATACCGATGATGCCGCGCACGTCATTCTTGGCCTGTCGAATCGGGTTCGTCAGGGGGAGCTATTCGCTTTTGTGGTGATCGGTCCGGACGTGGTGGATGCCTCGGCCGGTTCCGCAAGCCTGTCCGGGGAGCGGAATGGGGCTGAGGCCGACCGGGCCGCCGTTCGCTATCATTCCAACAGTCCTACCTACGATGATTTGCCCAGATGGTTGAGCATGCCGATCAACGAGCGGATTCAGCAGCTCCGCCTTACCGCTGCGCACCTGGATCCGAAAGTGGTTGGCGAGGCCATGAAGCGGACACGTGTGGCGAATCTGGGTCTGGTATCGCTGGACGAAGCGGGCAACGTCACCGAGGCGGAAGAAACGAATCGGATCGCTAACCTAGTTGTTCCGATGGGTTTGATGATGCTCATGTTCATGGTGGTTATGGTCGGTGGACCGCCGCTGATGCAGAGCGTGCTCGAAGAGAAAATGCAACGGATTGCCGAGGTCTTGCTGGCTTCAATTTCGCCGTTTCCTTTGATGATGGGCAAGTTGCTTGGCATGGTGGGTGTCTCGCTGACCATTTCGACGGTCTATCTGGTGGGGGGCTTCATGGCCATAGAGCGCGCCGGGTACGGAGCCCTTTTTCCGTCGCATGTGGTGTGGTGGTTTGTGTTGTACGTGGCGCTGGCCGTGCTGATGTATGGGTCGCTGTTTATCGCGGTGGGAGCGGCGGTAAGTGACCTGAAAGAATCGCAGAGCATGGTCATGCCGGTCATGATGGTAGCGGTCTCACCGATGTTTGTGTGGTTGCAGGTGGTCAAGGAACCCACCTCGACGTTTTCAACCGTGCTTTCCCTGATTCCACCGTTGACGCCAACGTTGATGGTACTGCGGCAGGCCGTTCCGCCGGGCGTTCCCATTTGGCAACCGATCTTGGGCGCGCTCCTGGTGATGCTGACCACCGTCGGATGTGTTTTCGTGTCGGGCCGGGTCTTTCGTGTGGGCATTCTAATGCAGGGGAAGGGAGCTAAGGTCTCGGAGATGGTGCGGTGGATTTTTCGGGGGTAAACGTCTGGGGGTGTCCCAGACGCACTCTACGGGCTGTTATGCCGTCTGGTTTACCTCCCCTGCAACGGCCAACACGGGCCTTCGATTCAGAAGTGGCCTGAACCACGAGCGTAAAGCCCGTACGGCTTCGTAGGCCTCATCCTCCGACCGCTGCGCGGCACATGCAACCGCGCCCCGCGCCGATTTTGCGCGACTGACTGGCCGCAAATGGTTGGCGGTTTGAGGCTCCAGCAGACGATCACTACCATATCTTGGGATTCCCGCTTCTGCTGCGCTAGTCGTAGTGGCTCGCGGCAGAAAAAGAAAATCCATAATAATCCTAAGGATTTCTTGACGTTCGTGAATTGTTAGGGTATTCTTGAACCGAACAAAAGCATAACACCCGCTCGCCGGGACGGGCCGTCGAGTGGAACCTGGGACTGGCTGCGTGGGCGCGCAAGGAAGGGCTGGCGATGACAGCAGGAACTCGCACGAAGGTCAAGGCCGTGGGTGACGAGCGGTTTGCGGAGGCGCCGGCAGGCCATGAAACCGAGACCCCACTCTGTATGTTTGGTCCCGGCGGGGATTTTCGTCGGGCTCTTTATGCCCCGACGCAGGATGAGGCGTCCGCTCGGACGCAGCATGTGGCGGTCGGCATGGCCGCGCCAAGTGAGGATCGAGCCGCCTCGGTGCTGTGGCGCCGGTTGTTGTGCGGATTCGATCGAGCGGCCCAGGCGGCGGCCAAGCAGGCGGCTGGGGAGGCCGTTGGTGTTCTGCGGGCGTTGACTTTGCTGAAGGCAGGCACCTTACCCCTTGTAGTGCATGGGTCCCTCGTGGCGGCCGGTCTGCGGAGGGTTGACCCGATGTTGGAGCGAACCGATGGCAAGAAAGAAGACGGCACGAGGCGCCGAGTCGCTTTGTCTCAAACCGCGGCAACTCGAGATCCTGGCCATGGTCCGGGATACGCGGGCGACTTACGGCTATTCCCCGACCTTGCAGGAGATGGCCGACGAGCTCGGCATAAGCAAAATCACCGTGTTCGAGCACGTTGGAAACCTGCTCGCCGAAAAGTTACTTACCCGGCAATCGAACAAGGCTCGCTCTTTGAGATTGGCCTCGTCGGTCCGGTTGCCGGATGATCGGCCAACGCGGCTTCCGCTCGTAGGGCGCATTGCGGCCGGTCGGCCCATTGAGGCCATCGAGGTGCAGGATACCGTCGATCTTGAAGAAATCTTCACGAGTCGGTATCCGGTGCGCGCGCTGACGGTTGATGGCGACAGCATGATCGATGAGCACATTTCCGATGGCGACCTGGTGATCTACGAGGAGCGGTCCAATGCTCGAAATGGGGATACGGTGGTGGCTTTGGTGGGCGGTGAGGAAGCGACGCTGAAGAAGTTCTATAAGGAGAAGGATCGCGTTCGCCTCCAGCCGGCCAATCGCCGATTCAAGCCGATTTACTCGCGTGATGTGAAAATCCAGGGCGTGGTGATCGGGGTGCTGCGTCGACTGTGACGGCACGGCAGTACCGGCGGCTGTGATTGCAGGCCTGCGTTGAAGTAGCCCGGGGCCATCGCAGCGCATCGCTTCAGGCTGTCGGAAAGCGCGGCGCCCGAGCTGTCGGAAGTGTCACTATCCTGATCTGCGTGTGGGTAGTGCGGTGGGTTGCCTTTAGCGTGATGAGCAACTAGGCTTGGCCTTCCGAGTTTCGATGGGAGGCATGGTGTAGTTGCATCGCACATCCGGACGCCCGTTACCATTTCTTTCACGCCGAAATTACCACTATGAACTCCGGCAAATAGTGGCGTGGAGTGTGTTGGCCGGTCTGGTCGAGGGCAACTTCGGCAGCGTCGTGGTCGCCAAGAGTTTCCACGGCGGTGATTGGCTGATTGCGCTGGCCACGGCTACGCCCGTTGCGGCGTTCCTGAGTAGCCTTGTTTGGGGCATGCTTTGCGTCGGCCGACCCAAGCTTCGATTGCTTACGCTCTTTTCGGCGGGTACGGCCCTGTGCGCCGGGGCGGTGGGGGCGATTCCCAACAGCGAGCTTGGGGCGATCTGGTTTATCGTGCAGATGGCGGCCGCCCAGGTGCTGATGGCCGGCGTACTGACTGTTCGGTCGGCGTTGTGGAAGTCGAATTACCCGGCAAGCGTGCGTGGGCAGGTGGCCGCCCGGTTGCAGCGTGCGCGGTTCGTGGTGAGTGTTTTGACATCGCTGACGGCCGCGGCGGTTTGCGATCGGAACCCCAACGCGTATCAGACGATGTATCCCGTCGCGGCGGGGCTGGGGATCGTTGCGGTGTGGATGATCCGGCGGCTGCACGTGCGTGGCGAACGCAGCGAGCTTCGCGTTGCCGGGCGGAGGCCCTCGGGCAACGGAGATTTGCGGCGCGAGCTCGTTGAACCGTTCAGTTTGACGGCTTTGCTCTCGCCGGGGCACGTGTTGGGGGCGATGTGGCGCGTGCTGCGCGAGGATCGGCGGTATCGCTTCTATTGCCTCGCGCAGTTTTTGATGGGCATGGCCAACTTGATGACGATCTCCATCGTCGCATCGCTGATCACGCGTGAATTGGATTTCGGATCGGCCTGGGGTTTTTGGGTCAGCACGGCCTTGCTCGTTGCGATTCCTCAACTGGCGCTTCTTGGCAGCATAGGGCGATGGGGGCGGCTGTTCGATCGGGTCGGCGTGTTGGCGTTTCGCGTCATCAATGTGAGCGTTTGGACGGGCTCGCTGGTTCTGGCCATGCTGGCGACGCTGATGATCGTGAAGTCTGAGGTGTCGGGGTCATGGCAGCTTCCGTGTGCCGTGGTATTGTTTGCAGGGCGAGGTTTGTTGGCGGGGATCGGTCGTGGCGGCGGTGCCCTGGCGTGGCACCTCGGCCATTTGCATTTTGCGCGGCCCGCGGAGGCGGAAATCTACATGGGATTGCATGTCTCGCTTACCGGGTTTCGGGGGATCGTCGCGCCGCTGGGGGGGATGTGGCTGTGGCGAATGATGGGTTGGCCGGTCTGGTTGATCGCCATTGGGCTTTCGGTGGCAAGTTTGGCACTGTACTCGGCCATGGCGAAACAAGAGCGACTCGCTCAACCGTCGGGCGAATCGTCGCAAGGCTGAAGCTCGCCGGCAAGGTACACGGCCGCGGGTCGGGCCGGCGTTTCAAAAATGGCTTCCCAAGTTTTTGGGGAACCGCCGGCTGGCAGGGCGATTACGGCACAATCGGCCGCCTTGGCCGGCACGAGCGTTCCGATGACCCGCTCCAAACCAAGAGCGCGGGCGCCGTTGAGGGTGCCCATGGCCAGCAGGGCTGAGGCGGGAAGATGGGGATGCTGGTCATGGAGGAATCGAAGCTCATCGAGTACGGAGAGCGAGGGGTTCGACGCCAGGCTGTCCGTGGCGATGCAGACATTGATTCCGGCGCTTTGCATGTCGAGGAAGCGATGCGGGGCATGCTGAAAGGCTGCGTGGGTTCGCGGACAGTAGGCGATCGCTGCGCCGCTTTGGGCCAGCGCTGCGATGTCGTTGTCGGAGACGTAATTGGCATGAGCCACGACGGTGCGGGGCGTCAGGAGACCCGTGGCTGCCGCCAACTCAATCGGGGTCATGCCTGCCACCGGTATGGCATCGTCCCAAACGCCGAGGCCCTTCAAGTAGGCCACGAATGGTCCGGAACGGTCCTGCGTGAAGCATTCTTCCTCTGGGGTTTCCGCCAGATGCACGGCCAGAGGTATGTCCGCGACTGCGGCTTGTGCGGCGCACGCCCTCATCGCGTCGGGTTCGACGGTATAGGGCGCATGGGGCGAGATGCCGATGATGCAGCGATCGGTGGCCGACTTGCGGTCGATGGCGCAGCCGATTCGTTCCTCCAGCGCGTCGCGTTGGATTCCGATCGTGATCACTTCACCAAAGGAAACGGTGCGAATCGGCGAAGCCGCCAGCAAGGGGCGTGTTCGATCGGGCTCGCGCGTGATGTCGCCGAGGGTGGTGACGCCTGCGGCGATGCTCTCGCGGATCCCCCGGGCGATGACGGTCGGGATTTCGTCGGGCCACGACTTGTTGGCGCGGATGACGGCTACGAGCTGCTCGAGCCAGTCCACGAAGCCGGCGCGCGGGATGATTTCCCCGCAGAGCCCGGACAGTTCGAGATGGGTGTGGGCGTTGACGAATCCGGGGATCAGAACGGCGTCACCGTAGTCGACATCGGCCCGGTGGGGGCGGTTGTGGCCGATTTCGTGAATCAGGCCGTTGGTCATGCGGATAAAACCGTTGTCGATCACGTCGCCGGCGCCGCTGACGATGAATCGAGCGCGCACAATCACGGCTTGCCCGTTCCCGGATCGGGTTTCGATGGAAGCTCCATTTCGACGTACGCCCCGTCGTCGATGAATCCGAAACGGGTCAGCAGGGCATGCATCCCGGTGTCTTCGCTGTCTATGCAGGCGCAAATGGAGTGCATCATCAGCCGCCGCGCCAGCGCGAGCACGTTGCCCAACAGGGCCTCGCCGGTTGCGGAGTCCGAGAATGCGGGGAGCACCTCAAACTCCATGACGCGGGCGATATCGCCGACCTGATAAAGCGCGCATCGCCCCGCCGGGACTCCGGCCGCGATGGCTACGAATACATCGAACGCCGCGTCGTCGAGGCGTTCGTTGAGAATCTCGGCGCGTTGGTCTTGCTGCGGGCGGCAGTCGGAAACGCCGGTATGGACGACAGTCTGGTGCAGGGCCTCGCGCATGGCGCGGGCGGGCAATACGCGGATGCTGGGATCGGGCGCTACTTTGGGCCACGTCGTCAGCCTCATGGCGGTGAACCGTCGGGTCGCGAATCCGAGCGAAGCTAAGAACGCAGTCCAGGGCGCCGCCGGTTGATCGTAGGCGGCCGCCCATCGGCCGCAGACGATGTTGTGGCTATTGAAGTGAGCGCGCGCCTGTTCGAACGCCGTTTGGCAGGTGGCCTCGTCGGGCAGCACGACTTCGCGAAACTGGTTGAGTTCGGTGGCGGTGGGGTAGCGTGGGCAATAATACGCGATGCCGTGGTCCAGCGTTTCTTTCTCGCAGAGCTGATTGCAAAAGGCTTGAGACGTGCGATTCAGTTGGGCGATGGTGGTAGTCGTCATGACGGTGGGTCCATGCTGTTCAGGCAAGGTGGGTTTTGTTGGTGGAAGTTCGTTTGTAATTGGTACGCATGTGCGGCGGCAAGGATGGTGGCATCGCCCAGGGGCGGCCCGACGAGTTGCAGGCCGATGGGCAGGCCGGCGTCGTCGAATCCGCAGGGCAGGCTGATGGCGGGCAGGCCCGCTAAGTTGGGGCCGATCGTGTAAATGTCGCTCAGGTACATGGCCAGGGGATCGTCGGTCTTTTCGCCGATGGGAAAGGCCGTCGTCGGGCAGGCCGGCGATGCAATGAGATCGACCCGATCGAAGGCCGCGTCGAAATCCCGCGTGATTAGGGTCCGCACGCGCAAGGCCTTGTCGTAAAAGGCGTCATAATATCCGCTTGAGAGCACATAGGTTCCGAGCATGATGCGCCGTTGCACTTCATCGCCGAGTCCCTGTCCGCGAGATTGAGTGTAAAGTGCCTTCATGCTTGCACTTCCCTCGGCGCGAAACCCGTAATGAACGCCGTCGAAACGTGCCAAGTTGCTGGACGCTTCAGCCGTGGCGATGATGTAGTAGCAAGCCGTAGCATGATCGATGTGCGGGAGCTGCACGGGGACGAACTCGGCACCGAGGCGTTGCAGTTCGTCGATCGCGCCGCGTACGGCTTGTTCGACCTGCGCGTCGAGGCCATCGCCAAACGCCTCCTCGCTGATCCCGATGCGCAGCTTGTCGACAGGACGCTGAAGAGCGGCGATATAGTCGGGCACCGGTCGATCCAGGCTCGTGGCGTCGCGCGGATCGTGCCCGACGATCGCCTGAAGAAGAAGGGCCACGTCCACGGCATCCTGAGCGATGGGGCCGATCTGGTCGAGGCTGCTTCCGAAAGCGACCAGACCGTAGCGCGAGGCCAGGCCGTAGGTCGGCTTGAATCCGGTGACGCCGCAAAACGACGCCGGTTGGCGGATTGAGCCGCCCGTGTCACTGCCCAGCGCGGCTGGCACCATGTTGGCCGCGACCGCCGCGGCAGAGCCTCCGGACGAGCCGCCGGCGACCTTGCCGGCGTCCCAGGGATTGCGGGTGGGGCCGAAGGCGCTGTTTTCGGTGCTCGAACCCATGGCGAATTCGTCGAGGTTGGTTTTCCCGACGATGACGACACCGGCCGATTCGAGTCGATCCACGACGTGGGCGTTGTACCGGGATTCGAAGGACGCGAGCATCTTGGATCCACACGTGGTCTTGCCGTTGGCTGTGCAAATGTTGTCTTTAACGGCGATGGGCACGCCCGCGAGAAGGCCGACCGCATCGCCGCGAGCCAGGCGGTCGTCGATCTCGCGTGCGCGCGCTCGAGCCGCCTCGTCTTGGATCTGCAGGAAGGCGTGAACCTGCCGGTCCACCGCTTCGATGCGGGATAGGACGCGCTCGACGGCCTGCGCGCAGGATTGCCTTTGGGTACGGATGGACTCGGCGAGGTCTTGGAGGGCACCCATGGCTGCGGCTTGCTACGCGTCTTCCTGATCGAGTACCTTGGGGACTTTGAAAAAAGATTCCTGCGTTTGAGGTGCGTTGTGCAGTGCGGCCTCGGTGGGCAGGCTTGCGTGCACGGTATCTTCACGGAGCTTGGCAGAGCCCGCCGCAGGATGCGTCGTGGGCGGCACGCCGTCGGTGTCCAGGGCGCTGAGTTGCTCAACGTAGGCGAGGATTTTGGAAAGTTGCGCCGCATACCGCGCGGCCCGTCCGTCATCGATCTCCAGCCGCGCGAGCCGGGCGACGTGCCTTACTTCGTCCAAGTCGAGTGTGTGGGTCATGTCGGAACGCTCCGGCCGTTATCGTCGGCGCAAACCCCCGGCGGGTCAAGCTTTTGGCGCGAGCGTGCCTGACGCAATCGGTGCCGGGTGGTCTTGGCGGCGCCAATCTCAGAGCACCCGGCGCAAGCCGGGTGACATTGGGACGCAGGTGGTCCGATGGCTGGCGCCAGCGGTTCTGAATCTGCGCCAAGCCCGGTGGGTCAAGCGTCGGGGGTGGCGCGTTGGGTGAATGACGCCGCGGCAAGCAGCGCCCAGCCCGAAAGAAAGGCGAGTCCGCCCAGGGGCGTCACCGGCCCCAGCCATCGCCACTCGAACAAGGACAGGCCGTAGAGGCTTCCCGAAAAGAGCATAATCCCTACAAGAAAGCAGCAGGCCGAGGCGCGGGCGGCTCGGGAGGGTTGCCGGGCGATCATCCATGCCGCAGCCATGATGGCCAGCGCATGAACCATCTGGTAGCGGACCCCGGTTTCGAATGTCGCGAGGGCTTCAGCCGCCAACCTGGATTTCAGAAAATGCGCCCCGAACGCGCCGGCGGCTACGGATACCAGGCCGTTGAGTGCGGCAATGCCGGTCCACATTGAATTCATCAGTGCGTCACTCTTCGGTTGAGGCATCGATTTGATGCCGGTCGGACGTATGGGACGACGGCTGCGTATCGTCGTTCGGTTCGACTTCGTAGGACGTGGCGGCCACATCTACGAATGGCGCCGGACCGCTCCCGTCGATGTGCACGACGCGGGCACGCAGCGCGTCGGCGAGCCGCTTCTTTATCGTACCGCGAATCGGTGGGACAAGCAGCGCGAAGCCGGCCAAGTCCGTGAGCATGCCCGGCGTAACCAGCACAACGCCGGCCAAAACGATGAGCGCCCCATCGAGCATGGCGTCGGTGGGCATCGCTCCGGCACGGAGCTCGGATTGAATGCGCGTCAGCGCTTTGACGCCCTCACGCCGGGCAAGCCATGCACCGAGGAAGCCGGTGACCAGCACCAGCGTAAACGTCGCAGCAACGCTCGTTCGTTGGGCCAACTCTACGAGCAGTGCCAGCTCCACGAGCGGAACGACGGTAAAAATGAGCAGCAGTCGAAACAACATCACACCCGTAGCATAACGCCGACCCGGCGTGCGTCACGTCCGAGCGGATGGGGTGGGGACGGGATTGGGTCGGTGGTCCCCCCCCCCCCCGGGGAATGCGCACGCCGACTCAGCGCCGCTGAATCAGAGCCGCGGGCGCCAGCCTGCGGACCTTGGAACCGCCAATCTCCCGATTGGCCCCGTGTACTTCCGAAGCGTCCGTGCCGATCAGGAGATCGGCGATCCGAGAACCATTCGCGGTAGGATGTCGCCAGGCTTGCGCCGCGGTGCTCGGAAGGGGTCACCGGGCTTGCGCCCGGTGCTCTGAAAGGTGGCCGGCACCGGTTTGGAGCCGATCTGCTTGCCGGGCTTTGATCCATCCAGGTACGCAGTAGAAGGCCCCAAGCACGGCCGCCGCAAACGGCACGGCCGCAAGAATCTGCAGAATCGGGTGAAGGGGCACGACGTATCTGGGCTGCACGCCGCCCATGAACGCGGACCCGGCGGCATGGTAGGACACGACGAACCCGAGAAGGAGGAATCCGAACCGGCGCCGCGAACAGGCGGCCATGACGAGCCCCAACGCGCTGATGGCCATGAATTCCTCGTAGGGCGAATCCAGCAATCCGAGGATCGGGTCACCTTTTTCGATGCGCGTGTGGTACCAACCCGTCCATCGGGCCCAGGCTCGCGTGGTAGATCGTGGTTGGCTGGAGAAGGGGAGGTAGCGAGTGAGCTTTTCGGCGCTGATTTTTCCCTGAAGTGCGGAGAGATACGTGTTGTTCGCGTAGATGGTGGCCCCGGTTGCGAGGCGACCGTCGCGGAACTGTCCGCCAGGCTGCATCCGGTAGCCTTCATCGGGCATCAGCAGGATGCGGTAGGTATACAGGATCGAGTTCTTGACGATCTCGACGGGATGCTCGAGCATGATGTCGATGCCGGCCTTTTTCATGACCTGTGCGATTTCGAGAAGATGGCCCGATTCAAACATGGACCCGCGATGACCGTACAGTCGTTCGCAGGCGTGAAGCGTGGGGAGGTAGTCGTGGTGGGTTGAGCCGGGTGGAATCCAGCCACGGGCGCGGGCTATGGCCACGGTGTTCTTCAGGGTTGCCACCGATGCGCTCGTCGGTGAATCGAGTTTATCGCGGCACGCGGCCCGGTCGTAGAACTGAAGTGACCCGGTGACGTTGACCATCGGGCGGCCAAAGGTGATGTAGTTGTGGATCATCATGGGCGCCATCACGAGCAGCGCGGGGGCGATGGCCAGAGTCGCGCGCATCGCCAACATCCGAGGTGACACCCGGCTAACAGCCTGCTCAAAAAATTCGGTGCCGGCATCTTGTCGGTGATTCTGCCGGCTCTGGCCCACTTGGACAAGCGATGCCGCGCGTTTTCCCCGGCTGGAGGCCGGCGTCACACGCGAGAACCGGTTTTTCAACAGGCTGCTGAGGCGGCGTTGTTTCGACGGTTGTTGGGTCGCGTCGTCGTGGCACTCGGGAAAGCGGCGCCAAGCGGTCACCAGGGCGACCGCGATGCACACGATGATCGTGTACTGGCCCACGTCTTTGATGACGGCCGACAGTCCGGTGACCGCCGAAGCCGCGATGAGCCAGCGGACCCGGTCGGTTGAGTAATGTCGTAGGATCAAGAACAACCATGCCGTCAGCGTGAACGCGTAGGGCACTTCAGTGAGGATCGCGTTGGCGTAGCCGCTCAGATGTAAACTGACACCGGTTAGCAAGCCTACCGTCGCCGCGAAAAATCGAGATGGCCAGAGCATCCAACCGATCAACACGCTCAATGCCGCGCAACCCACCACCATCGCGTGTTGAATCGCCATGATGGCTAAGGGCGAAGCGTCGCCGAACAGAGCGAACGTCGCCGCGAGCAGCGCCGGATACCCGGGTAGACGCAACTGATAGAGTTCGTGGGAGAAATCAAAGTCTTCGACGATGCGCAGGGCCAGGGTGACATAACCTGACGAGTCCGGCGTAACCCAGATGCGTGAAGCAGACATCGCCAACGCTTCAAACGCGATCGCCAGCAACACGGTGGCGATCAGGACCGGGCGGACCGCGCGCCACGTCGAACCGTCGCGCGCGTCGGTACGGTCCGTAGTCAAGCGAGCGCGGGAGGTGGTTTGATGCTTCATCGTGTCAGCCACACTTGCACAAGGTTTTGTCCGGCGAACCCGGCGCCCGCCCTCGCCACGAATGGGGTTCGCCGGCCGGAGAATCCGCGCAGACCGGGGTCGCACACGATGCTTTATCGGTCTGTGGCGCGGCGGACTTTGCCGGTCCGACCGGCGCGGCTTAAAGCAACCGTGGCGGCTCGGGTGCCGATAACTCATTCAAGAGGTGCGCGATGTCTCCAGGTTTCGATCCTTGTCTTGGTGGATTCCGCGCATAGACGGCCCGCCGTCTCGGCGCGGCGATCGTAGGCCGCCAGGGTTGAAGCGGTGAGTTTGGTTTGGAGATTCGCGGTAGCGGGCGTTTTCATCAGGGGGTCTTGGGCGTGGCCGTGACGGAATCGGCTTCTGTGCTTGCAGGCCTTCAGGCTGCCGGAAAGGATGGCGTTCAAGCCGCCGGAATGGTCATGAACCCCCTTGGGCGTGGGCCGTGGTTGGCGGACCGTTGAAAGAGTCGGTTCTCTGGCGTGGTGCAGGATTCCGGCCGGCGAAAACGGGCGGCATCGCAGGTCCCGGTGGGCCAGCGCCGGCAGAATCACCGGCAGGATGTCGGTGCCACAATCCTTCAACCGGCGCTTAAGGCGTTCGTCGGAGAGATACGGGCAGATGAGTAACGAATCCTACCGCAGCCGGGTGAATCGCTTGGGGGGCGCCGGCGGTGGTGCGCGTTCGGATGGCGTTTCATCGGCGCTGGTAGACGCGGCCGGCTCGGCCATTCGAGTGCAGCCCATGGAAGCGCCGGCGACGAACGCGTCGCCTACGACATGTGTGGGGCCTGGTGTGTTCGAAAGCCTCTCCGTCGTCATTCCCGCCTACAACGCGGAACGGGAGGTGGCCGCCACGCTCGACTCGGTGCACGCGTATCTTCAAGAGCATGGATTGGTGTTTGAAATCATCGTGGTAGATGATGGCAGTGGCGATCGAACCGCGTCATGCGTGAGCGCCTGTCCGCATGAAATCAAGTTGCTGCAGAACAAGTGCAATCGCGGCAAAGGGTACAGCGTTCGGCGCGGGATGCTCGCAGCGAAACATGCCTGGGTTTTGTTCATGGACGTGGACAATTCCACGAGCATCGATCATTTGGATCGCTTTGCACCGTATGCCGCGGAATCGGACGTTCTGATCGCATCGCGCCGCCTCTCGGCATCCAACATCCTGCGCCGCCAACCTCGCCTCAGGCAGATTCTCGGGAAGTCCTTCCCGTACCTCGTGCGTACGCTCGCGCTGGGCGACATCCAGGACACGCAGTGCGGCTTCAAGGTTTTCCGGCATGACGCGGCCAAGGACATCTTCGCGCGGCAGGTGTCAGCGGGCTTCTGCTTTGACGTCGAAATCCTTTTGGTGGCCCGTCGATTGGGGTATCGTATTGAAGAGATCGCAGTCAATTGGAGCAATCCACCCGGCTCGACCGTCCGTGTCGGCATCGATCCGGTCCTGATGTTCCTTGACCTGCTGCGCATCACGTGGCGGCATCGCAAAGAGAAATACCGCGCGTCGCAACGCGCCGTCTACGCCTGAGCCGTGTGGACGACGCCACGAGGGGGGGGAGCGGGCTGCAACACCCTCATCACCAGGATCCGCTCCTCTGCGCAATCACGTTCGACGGCGCATGGCATTGCAGACCGGCCGTTCAGGTGCTTCCCGGATTCTCTTCCCAACGACGCCAGGCAAGAGCACGCTTGGAGCCAAACGATTTTCCGGTGATCGAAGGGATGTGCCCTATCGGCCGTTCGACCTCTTGCGATCGACCAACCAGGTGAGGTTGCTCGGGGCGCCCGCTAAAACTGAAAGTAAATGAATGGCGTCGCATTGCCGGTGACGACGGCAAACATCGCAAGCAGCGCGCAATTCACGCACGATTGCAGCAGGATGGGCGCGCGCAGGTAGGCATGCTGTACCCTCTCGGGAAGGGATCGCGGGCACCACTCCATGGTTGCCGCGGCGACCAGTACCCAAAGCCCCGCTCCAGGTACGTCCACGGACCATGTGCCGTCTGATAACAGGTGACCCAGAAACGCGCCGGCGCTCGCAAGACGCTCAGCGCGAAACACGACGAAGCAACATGCCACGAGATGGAACGTCACCGCGATGCGCGCCAGCCGCGCCACGGTGGATTGATCCGGGTCGTCCGCGTCGATTCCGGTGAAGTGGTGAAACAACCGGCCCAGCCCCAACAGCATGCCGTGCGCGGCCCCCCAGACGACGAATCCCCAGGCCGCGCCGTGCCAGAGGCCGCCGAGCAGCATGACGATCGTCAGATTCCGGGAGGTTTTCCAGACGCTCGATTTCCCGCCGCCCAGTGGAACGTAGAGGTAGTCGCGGAGCCAGGTGGACAGGGAGATGTGCCACCTTCTCCAGAAGTTGCGCAGGCTCGTGGCCAGGTAGGGTCGATCGAAGTTGATCGGCAGATCGAAGCCGAGCATCCGCGCGGCGCCAATCGCCACGTCGCTGTAGCCCGAGAAGTCGTAGTAGATCTGAAACGCATAGGCATAAGCGGCGATCAACAGTGTGCCGGAAGTGTGGGCGGACGGATTCGCGAAGACCGGGTCCACGACGGCATGACCGAGCAGATCGGCGATGCAGAGTTTCTTGAAGAGGCCTGTCAAAATCTGGAAAAGGCCTCGTTGCGCGCTCGAGTCGTCAAAGCGGGGTTGGTTTTCCAACTGCGGCAGAAAATGAGCGGCACGGACAATCGGACCGGCGACCAGTTGCGGGAAGAACGAGACGAAGAGCGCGAACTTCACGAAGTTGCCGGTCGGTTCGATTTTTCGCCGGTATACGTCGATCGTGTAGCTCAACGTTTGAAAGGTGTAGAAACTAATCCCGACGGGTAGCAGCAGGGTAAGGGTACCGAATCCTTCGCCGGCGACGCCCGCAAGTGACTGAAACGACTCCATAAAGAAGTTGTAGTACTTGAAGACGAAGAGCACGCCGAGATTGCCGCATAAGCTAAAGATGAGCAGGGCTTTTCTGGCCCGGCGATCTGGGGTAGCGCCCATTTTTCGGGCGATGAAGAAATCCAGAATCGTGGAACCCAGGATCAGCCCGGCGTACATCACGTTCCACGACATGTAAAAGTAGTAGCTTGCGATCAACAGACACAACAGGCGGGCCGATGCGGATCGGCGCAAGGACCAGTAGAGGACCAGCACGGCCGGAAAGAACAAGAGGAAATGAGCGCTGGCGAACGACATCGCTAGCGGTCCCCCCGCGCCATTTTTCCGCCGGGTAGCGCCGGATTCAGGGTCCGCGCGATTACTTGCGCCACGAGTTGGTGGCCCGAATCGCTGAAATGAATCGCATCGTGAAAGTAGGTCTTGCGGCGAGGGATGAGCCGGTCGAGGTCGACCAGCGTCACCGTGTGCCGCGCCGCGACGGTGCGGATGGCCTCGTTGTAGCGGTCGTACGCATCATTGAGCCCGGCTAACGTCAGCGCCGGATTGTTGGCCAGGGCGGATTGCCCCAGCGTCGCCTGCGGGGTCGGCGCGGTCGGATCGCCGAATGAACGTGGATACGTGCAGAGCACGACGTGGATGCCGCGCCGGCTCGCGAAGCGAACCATCTGATCCAGCGTTTCGGCGAAGTGGTCCACGCCGCGTTGCTCAAGGCGCCGGTCACGGTGTTGCGGCGTCAGCTCGGAGCGCACGCCCGCCGTATTGACGCGCAGCAGATTGTACAGCAGAGAATGATCGTGAAACAGGCGGGAAGGCCAAGCGGCGGATTCCCCGTGCGTTGTCGAACGGGCAAACTGTTTGCGGCATTGGGCGGTGATGTCTGCGGTTGCGGCAAGAATCGTAATGATGTCCGGTTTGAAATCCGTAACGCGGTCGTACAAAACGCGCGCGCACCGGTCGATGGTGTATCCCGGGACCGCGGCGTTGATGAAATCAAACCGAAGGGACGGTCGATTGCGGGCAAGCTGTTGCCAGAGCCTTGCCGGCCACACGGACTCGTTGTCCCGGGCTTCGAGCCCAAACGTCGTCGACTCGCCGAGGGTGGCGATCCGAATGGTTCCGGGGGGTTTTTCAAGCGGAATATCGGGTCCGCGAAACCCCCATCGATTCACGGAAAGGTTGCGCCGGTGCCCGGCAAGCACGGCTCCGGCGCGGATGCGTCGCCCCAATACGGGGTCCTCTTCGTAAATGTTCGCAACCGGCCCGGCGGCGCCATGGCGATACCACGCCCTGGCGCGTACGGACAACTCCGCTCCTCCCAGCAGCAAAGCGGTCACCAGCAGTGTCTTCAGCGTTTTGAGCCGTCGGAAAGGCATGCGGTTCGTAGATGGTGCGCAGGTTGCGTCGGCGTCCGCGTGGTATCCGGCCATATTGTTTCTCGGATCCATGGGCTGCCAGATGGGAGACCCGTGAGTCTCCGGTAAGGTCATCTCGATGTCGTCCACGGCATGGGCGGCACGTTTCTATCGGACGAAACCGGCGGGCGCATGAGCCGTTCCCCTGCCCGCGCGTGCCCTGCCGGCGTGCACGGGGGTCGGGTCCGGCGGCGCGGGTCTACGCTTATCGGACTAAGTGCGGCCAACGCGAAACAAGGAACGGCTTGGTTCGTTGGGCTTCGGTCTCTCCGGCGCACCGTGAGATTGCCTTTAAGATTGCCTCCGATAACGTCGAAAGACTAGCCGAGAAGCGCCTTTGGCGCTGTTGCGGCTTTGGCGTGGGCGTCGTCGGATGATTGCCATTGCCGCGAGGCCGCACGGGTGTCACACCCGCGCCTCGCGAATTCGATTGAGCGGACTATGTGGCCACTTCGAACCATTTTCTACTTCGGGATGTTTTGGTTCGCGTGCGTGCTGGCGCTATTCAACCCGATCTGGGGCGTGCTCAATTACCTGCTGGTCTACCAGATGAATCCGGTCGACACGTGGTGGGGGATTCCGATTGCCGATTTCGGCGTTCGGTACTCGCTTTTTGCGATCGCGTTCACCCTGGCGGGGCTGTTGATCGGGCGGCGGCGCATTCCGGCCGTCTACCCGACCATCGCGCTTTGGGAAGTCGGCGTGCTGCTGCTGCTGGCCATCGCTGCGGTCAACACGGTGATCGGGATTGAATACGGCGCGGCTGCGCAGTTCGCCTTTGAAAAGTTCTGGAAGATGTTCGTATTCGTTCTGATCCTCGCGCGCATGGTGACGACGCGTCGCAATCTGCGGTTGGTGTTGTGGGCGTTGGTTTGCGGGAGTTTCTATCTTGGTTATGACGCGTACACGGCACCGGAATCTTCTTTTGTGACCGGGCGACTGGAGCAGATCGGCGGGGCGGACTTTTCGACCACGTCGGGTTTCTCCGCCCACATGAGCGCCATGTTGCCCATCATCGGCGTCGTGTTTCTGACCGCCACGAGCAAGCGTGCCAAGGTGGTCGTGGCGATTGTCGGAGCCTTTGCGGTCAACGCCATCATCATGTGCCGGACCCGATCCGCGTTTATCGGTTTGGGGTTGGGCTCGTTGGTGGCGTTCTTTTGGGCACCGCGCGTGCGCCGGTTTCGTATTCACGCACTTCTGGTTGCCGGCGCGCTGTCGGCGTATGCGTTGACCGATGGTCCATTCTGGCAACGCATGGCGACGTTGACCAGTCGTGAGGCTTTGGAGGCGGACCCCGCCGCGGAAACGCGCATCGAGATATGGTGGGTGGCGGCCCGGATTCTTGCCGACCATCCGGAGGGGATCGGGCTCGGCAACTTCCCCGTGATCATCGGGCACTACAACTGGGACTTGTACAAGCGATCTTCGCACAACACGGTGCTCGTGGCGTTTGTGGAATTGGGGGTTCACGGTGGTTTGCTGTTTCTCGTGCTGACGATGGGTTCGCTCTCCTACGCGTATCGCTGCTCGCGTATGGCCGATCAATGCGTTTTCCCAATGGAGACCAAGATGACCGCGTACGGCATGATGGTGGCGTGCGTGACGTTCTTCGTGTCGGGGTTGGGCACGGAGCGTTTCTTTTGCGAATCGTACTGGTGGGTGCTGGTGCTGCCGCTGTGTCTGTATCGAATTGTGACGCGGGAGGTCCGCGAGCGGAGCACCGCTCCGGCGCCGATCGAAGCTGCGTCGAACGGATTCGCATTCGCACCGGGAGGCGGTTCATGTCGCGTGCTGCCCAACCTGTAATCGTTCACGTCGTCAACACGCTTGAGGGCGGCGGCACGGAACGATCGCTGCTGTCGCTGTTGCACCGCTTCGATCCAAACCGGTTTCGACACGTGCTCATCACCCTGCGCGAACCCGGCGCTCTGGCGAAGGACCTTCCCGATCACGTTGCCTGTTGTCCTCTCGGATGTGTAGGCCGCTCGCGGCGAGCGTGGCTTCGGCTTGCCGGGTTGATGCATCGTTTCTGCGTCGATGTGGTTCATGCCCGGAACACCGGATGTTGGATGGATACAGCTTTGGCCGCGTTCCTCCGGCCGCGTTGTCGCAGTGTGTTGGGGTTTCACGGCCTCGATTCGGGAAGCTGCTTCGGTCGACGTCATCGTCTTGTCGCCCGGGTCACGCGTTGCCTCGGTGCCCGTTTTTCAAGCGTTGCCTACTCGGGCGCATTGGCGCTGCAGACGCAGTTGGGCGTGCCGAAACGGCGGATCGACGTTCTGGTCAACGGTGTGGATCGCTGTCGTTTCCGACCGGCCACAAATGCTACGCGAATGGCGCTAAAGAGGTCGTTGGGATGCGCGCATGGGGATTTTGTGTTGGGAATGGTCGGCGCGTTGGTGCCCGTGAAAGGGCACGAACTCGTGCTGCGTGCGGTGAAGCGGTTGGTGGACGCGGGCCGGTGTGTGCGGTTGGTTCTCGTTGGTGACGGGCCGTTACGCGACACCCTGACGCGCGCGATCTGCCGCGCCGGACTCGAACGACGTGTCTTCCTGGTCGGCCGGCGAAGCGATGTTGCGGATTGGCTCGCGGGGTTGGACGGATACGTCTGCGCCAGCGTGTCGGAGGGCATGAGCAACGCGCTGTTGGAAGCCATGGCGGCGCGATTGCCGATCGTGGCGACCGACGTAGGCGACAATCGCTTTCTGCTGCAGGGTGAGGCCGGCCTGGTTATCCCGCCGGGCAACGAGGCGGCGATGGTCGCCGCGTTGGCGCGGTTGATGGACGACTCCAACGGACGCGCGCGGATGGCGCGCCGAGCGGGCGAGCGATGCGTCGATTTCGATTTGCGGCGGGCCGCGGCGGGTTACGAGAACTTCTATGCGCGTTTGCTGGATCATCCCATCGTTCCGGTCTCCGAGTCCGCGCGTACGATCGACGGAGCGGGTCGTGATCGTGGCACCGGTTTGCCTGCGGGCAGCCACCAGAAGATTCTGGTGGGAGGCTGTCGGTGTTGATGAAGCGCGCGCCGGTCGACGCGTTCCAACGATCTTAAGCGACTTGACCAAAAAAAAGGGTCCATGCGCGTCCGGTAATGTCGGTGGGATGGGACCGGCCGACAGAGGGAAGGGAAAGCCCGGCTCCACCTTCGAATGGTCTCAAGAGCACTTCGAACCCGTCCGAAAGATTACCGTGCACTGAAATGTAGACGTCTGGAGACGCGTGGTGTGTCGCAGTCGCATGCGGGTTGATCGGCGGGCGAGCCGGCACACTCGGAAGCGGGTGCGCCGGGACGAGAGTTCGACAATAAAGGCAACACGCTGGTGAATCGAGCCGACTGGAGCAACTCGGGAGCCTCTAGAGCGAACCCGACCCCAACGGGCGGGCCGCGCGCCGACATGCCACTTTGGGACGATGAGCGATCCTTCGCGGAAATCCGAAAAGTCCTCCAGGATGTTCTGCGGATCCTGGCGCTGCACCCGTGGGCGTTCTTCGTGCCGTTTTGCCTGGCGACCAGCGCCGCGTTCGTGGTCAGTCTTTACTCGCCTCGGACCTACTCGGCGTCGACCACCTTTGAGCGTCGCGACGATCCCGTGGCGTTGAGCCTGGACATTTCCACCGGCGCTGCTTCCTTTAAGTTCTTCCGCAAGACGATGGTGGAGGATCTGACATCCGTAAGGTACATGGATGAGGTTGTGGACAACCTGGGCCTTACGAAGGACTTCGAGCGCGACGCCGAGGGCAACCTGACGCCCGAATCGATCAAACGCCGGAACGGCCTCGCCCGCTCGTTGGCGAGCCGGTTAAGCATCTCCAGCCGGTCGCCGGGGGAATTCGTGGACCAGGTGACGATTCGGTATCAGGGTTCCGATCCGCACATCGGCAGCCGCCTCGTCGAAGAGGTCAAGAACACTTACATCCGTCGCAGCCGCGAATGGATCCGCAATCATCTGGTCGGCCAGCGCGATTACTTCCAGCAGCAAGTAAGCGCGGCGAACCGAGAGCTGGTCGACGCCCGGCGCGCGTCGACGAAGTTTCGAATCGAACACCCCTTGCTCGACCCGTCCGATCCGGGATCCGTCAATGTTCGGCTGGCGCAATTGGAAAACGAGCGGAAGCGTCTACTGCTGCGTCAAAAGGAGCATGAGGCCGATCTGCTGGCTCAAAAGCAACTGCTGATGGCGTTGGATCCGAAGCTCATCGCTCCCGTTGAATCCGATTCCGAAGAGCCGGTCGGTCGTGCGCCGGTGAGCGCCGAATCGCTGCACCTGGCCGAGGAAATACGCAAGACCGAACAGGCGATCGTCGAGCTTCGCGCGACCCGAGGGATGACCTGGCAACATCCCCAGGTTGCCGATCTGGTTGCCAAGAAAGAGCAGCTTACAACCCAGCTCGCCGAGCAACGCAAGTGGGATCGGGAGCACCTGGAGCCGGACACGGTCGGCGGCATGCTGAGCGGGTCGGGTGTCTTGCGGCAGGTGGCCACGTTGCCGGTGCAAATCGATCGAGCGATTGCGGCGGGGAAGGTGGCGACGATCGAAAGCAAGCTTGCGGATATTTCCGAGCAGTTGGCCGTCAACAAGCAAACCAGTGAGAGGCTCCTGGCGGCCAAGCAGAACATCTTTGAAAACCAAGAGGAATTGGCGCAGGTTCGCGATCGCGTCAACCGGGCGCGGGCCGAAGCCACCAAACTTCAGAACACGTTGGCCAAGATCAATCCCGCGATCGAGGCGACCGATCATGATCGACTGGTCAATTTTACGTCCGGACCACGCGCCCAGGCCAGCGTACTGCCCATCGCTCCCAAGGCCAACAACATCGTTTTTCTTTCGCTGGTGATTGGGGTTGCGGCGGGCGTGTTGTTTGTGATCCTGGCGGAGATTTTGGATCACGTTTACCGCAGTGCGTCTCAGGTTGCGAGCAGCCTGGGGGTGCCGATTTTGGACAACATCGACGAAATCGTGACCACGCAAGATCGCCGCCGGCTATTGGTTCAGCGGATGGTCGTGGCGCCCATGGTGCTTGGCGGAGGGTTGGTGCTCACGACGCTCTCGGGCGCGATGGCCTACCTGAGCCTCGGGCAACCGGCCGCGTACGCGAAGCTGCGGCGGATTCCGCAGGCGGCGATCGAGCTTTTCGCCGGCGACATCGGCCAGTCGCCGCGTCCCAAGTTGGTACCCTTCCTCATGGAGGCGCCTGAGTCGGCTGAGCCCGGTCCGGTCGCGCCCTCTCCCGAGCCGATCGAACTGCCTGAGTCCGTCAACTCGGAAAGGGACTTGGAGCCCGCGGACGAGGATCGGGCTGCGAATCAAGGCGAGCCGGCCACTGCCAATACTGAAAAGACGGTTGCCAGCGCCGAAGAGATCCTCACTGAGGCGGAACAAACGGTCGCCAACGCCTCACTGCGCTTGTCCGGGGCATCCACCGGAGGCTAGTGCTGCGTTACACCCTAATCTATGGGTTGTCGCTGCCCGAGCCACCGGAATCGGGCGCGCGAATCAGAGCCCACCGCGCTAGCGGTGGGACCGGTCCGAGGGCTGGTGCCAGCCGTTCTGATCCGTAACGAACCCGAAAGTTTAGGTGTGTCAAAGCACGAGCGAGGCGTTTCCAGTCTCGCCCGATAATCACCTCGAAAGAGACCTCCTTTCGCCTGCCGTGGGTGGTCCGCCGGCCGGCGCCTGCGGCCGTGAAACGGCGCGAGCGTTCCGCCCGAAATGCCGGCGAAATGCCCAGACCGCCCTGTCTGATTTGCTCCGCCCTCCGCATTGCGGTACACTTGAGGTGATCACTTGCTCGCACGGATGTGAGCGCAGGCCAAGGATCGGCGGTCCGCTAAGGGCACAAGGAGGTTGCCAGCCGATGTTCCTTAAGAGAATCACCCTATCTGGATTTAAGAGCTTTGCCGACCGCGTCGACCTGGACTTTGGCCGCGGGGTCACCGGTATCGTTGGGCCCAATGGATGCGGCAAGAGCAACGTGCTCGATTCGCTGAAGTGGGTACTCGGCGAGCAATCCGCCCGATCCCTGCGCGGCAGCCAGATGGTTGACATGATCTTCAGCGGCTCCGCCACGCGCCGAGCCAGCGGCGTGGCTCAAGTGAACATCGTGTTTGGAAACGACGATCGCTCGTTGGCCATGGACCATGATGAGGTCGTCGTCACCCGCAAGCTCTACCGATCCGGTGAAAGTGAATACCTGCTCAACAACGAGTCGGCCCGGCTGAAAGACATCCGGGAGCTGTTCATGGACACCGGCGTCGGCGTGAATGCGTATTCGGTTATCGAACAGGGGCGCGTCGATGCGCTCCTGCAAAGCAGTGCCTCCGAGCGGCGCACGATTTTTGAAGAGGCCGCCGGCATCAGCAAGTACAAATCGCGTAAGAAAGAGGCGCTGCGCAAGCTGGATCGGACCGAGCAGAATCTGCTACGCGCCGAGGACATCATTGAAGAACTTCAGCGCCGACTTCGAAGCGTCAAACTGCAAGCGGGTAAGGCACGCAACTATAAGGAGTATGAGGCCAGGCTGAACGAATTGCGATCGACGTTCGTGATGGCGGAATACCATCGGTTTGCTCAGGACGCCGCGCGGCGTCAGGAGCAATCGCAGGAACTGTCCGATCAAGTGACGCAATTGGAAACGCAAATCGCGCGGATCGAGGCCGAGGACGCTCGCGGTCTGGTTCAGCTCGATGAGCTGTCCGAGCAGGTTGCCTCGACCGCCAACGCTTCCGTGTCGAAGCGGTCGCTTCTGGCGGCGTTGGAGGAACGCGTCGAGGCGGCGCAGCACCGCATCGGGGAGCAGGAAGCCCTGTTGGAGCGGTCCCGCCAAAGGCAGAAGGCCGATCAAGATCGTGTGCAGCGGAACCAGGAGGACTTGGAGGCTGTTTCCGTAGCCGCCGAGCAGTTCGTCGAGCAGATCGAGCGCAATCGTGCGGATATCGACGGCATGAACGAACGTGACGCCGATCTGGCACGGAATCTGGCGGAGTTGCACGCCGAGCTTGAAGAGGACAAGTCGGCCATCCTCGACGTGTTGCGAAAAAGCGGGCAGGTTCACAACGAAATCGCACGGCTCAACTCCCACCGTGAATCGGCTATAGCCCAGAAAGGGCGGCTGTGTGAACGGGATGCGAAGATCACCAGCGAACTGCAGATGCAACTGGAGACTCAGGCCGAATTGCGGCGTGAGGCATGCAGCCATGAGGTCGCGCTGGGCGCGCAGGAGCAATCGCTCGAGGAACTCAAGGGTCGGGCGTCGCGGGTTAATGCGGATCGCCAGGAACTCGTGGATCGGGCGGCCGGGCTCAAGGAGGATCGCAGCGCGTTGACCTCGCGTCGGGATGTACTCCTGCAACTTCAGCGAAAGCGGGATGGTGTTGGTGAAGGCGTACGGCAGTGGCTGGCGGCGATCCATGCGGATGAATCCACGGGGGACGAAGGGCTCGGTCTGCTCGTGGCGGATGTGTTCGATGCGGACGTGCCTCATGCCCACCTGATCGAAGCCGTGTTGGGCGAGCGGGATCAGTATTTGGTGGCGGAAAAAGCCGATGCGTTCTTGGAGCGGGCTCGCTCGCTCGGGCTTCTGGACGGCCGGATCAACGCGATCTGCCTCGACCGCATCGGGCCCGTGGTCAACGAGCGGGATTTCTCCGCCGAACCCGGCTTCGTTACGCGGGCGCTCGATCTCGTCCGCGTGCCTCCTGCGTACGCGTTTCTCGCACGGCATCTGCTGGGCAAGACCGTGGTCGTGGAGGACATGCCATCGGCCATGGCGATGGCGGCGCACGATGTGGCGGGGCATTGCTTCGTTACGCTGCAAGGTGAGCTGATCAAGGCCGACGGCAGTATCGCCCTGGGGCCGCATCGGGGTGGGACCGGGTTGATTTCTCGTAAGAGTGAGCTGCGGGAAATCGAAATGCAACTGGCGTTGGTGGACCGTGAGTTGGAGGAACTGACCGGGCGGCTCACCCGGAATCAATCCCAAGCCAACGAGTTGGAACAGGCGCAGCGGACGCTGCGATCAGCGATTCATGAGTTGAACACCAAGCAGGCGGACGTCGGCGCTCGGCTGGCGAAGGCGGCCGAGGCGATCGACCGGCTCAGCGGCGAGAAGCCGTTGATCGATCGGGAAGTTGCTCTTATCGACCAGCAGGTCGAGGAAGTGCTGGCCAAAAACGAGGCGCGATCGCGCCAGTTGGAAGCCCTCGAACGCGAAAGTGAATCGCTCGAGGCCAAGGTCGCGGCGCGGCAGGCTCGGATCGAGGAAGTGGAAGGCCGCCGATCCAGCATGCAGCAGGCGCTGACCGAGTTGAAGGTGGCCCAGGGCCAACTCTCAGAAAAGCGCGCGACGGCCACGGAGCGGGTGAACGCGCTCAAGCAGTTGGCCTTGGAGCTTCAAGAATCGGTGGAGGCCGCGCAGCACGACATGGAGCAGGCGGGCTCGCGTATCGAGGAGGCACGCCGCACGGTTCAAACCGGATCGCAACAGCGCACGGCGCTGGCCGCCGAAATCGCAACGTTGGACGCCCGGGCGGACGAGCTTCAGGAAGCCCAGGCGCAACTGCGGTTGGAAACGGAAGAACGCCAGGCTCAACTTAAGGAGGCACGCGGGCGGCTGCATGTCAGCGAAGAATCGCTGCATGAGTGTCAGATGGCGTTGGCGGAAACCAACGTGCGCAAGGAGGAGCTTGTTGCGCGGGTGGCCGACGAACTGAATATCGACCTGGTAAGCCGGTACGAATCGTATCAATACGAGGAGCAGGATTGGGAGTCGATCGAGCAGGAGATCGGCCAGTTGCGGCAGAAGATGGCTCGGCTGGGGAACGTCAACCTAGCGGCCATTGACGAACTGGCGGAACTGGAAGAGCGGCACGGTTTTCTGACCGGCCAGCGGGACGATCTGACGACTTCGCGGCGCCAGTTGGAACAGCTTATTGAGAAGCTGGATCAGGAATCGCGCGTGCGTTTTCAGGAGGCGTTCACGCTGATCCGCGACCATTTTCGCGCGTTGTTCCGCAAGCTCTTCGGCGGAGGCAAGGCCGATATCGTACTGGAGGATGCCGACGACCCGCTCGATTCGGGCATCGAAATCGTCGCTCAACCCCCCGGCAAGGAGTTGCAGATCATATCTCTGATGTCCGGTGGCGAGAAATCCATGACGGCCATCGCGTTGCTGATGAGTATCTTCAAATGTCGGCCTGCACCCTTTGTCGTGCTCGACGAGGTGGATGCCGCGTTGGACGAAGCCAACAACGAACGATTCAATCTGCTGATTCAGGAATTCATCACCGAATCGCAATTCATCGTAATCACGCACTCCAAGCGCACGATGAGCATCGCAGAGCAACTGTATGGGATCACCATGCAGGAGCCGGGCGTCTCCACGCTCGTGAGCGTGCAGCTTTCCGATGCCAACGTCGCGTGATGGCCTTGCCGTCGCGTGGGCACCATTTCTGAAATGTTGATTCTTGTCGCCGGATGCCGGGCGTCGGCGCGTCTTTGCTATCTTGCCCCCTTCTCATGGAACAGCGATTTTACTGCAAACCGAAGGAGGTATCCGTGCCAGGAATTCTCAACCCCTATCGACGAGGACTGACTCATGCGGTCTTGACCATCTTGGCGGGCGTTGCGGGCTGCGCGACGGGTCGCGGTGTGGACCGGTTCGACGTGCCCGTGGAGCGGTACCGTGCCCACATCGCCCTGCTGGCCAGCGACGAACTCAAGGGGCGCGGCACGGGCAGCGAGGGGGTGGACTTGGCTGGTGGATACATCGCAGGGCAATTCGCCGCGGCAGGGTTGAACCCGGGCGCGGCCAACGGCACCTATTTCCAGTCGTTCTCGGTTCCTCGCAAGGGCAAGCTGCTCGACGATACCGCCTTGTCGGAGGAGGGTATGGATGCGCCCCTGGCATTGCACGAAGGCTTTGCCCCGTTTGGTTTTTCGGCGAGTGGGCCGATTGCCGGCGATGTGGCGTTCGTTGGATACGGCATCACCAACCCCGAGGAATCGTTTGACGATTATGCGGGTATCGACGTGGAGGGCAAGATTGTGCTCATGCTCCGCCGTGAGCCGCCCGCGTGGGATGAGTCCGGACGCAACACTCGCCATGCCTTCTTCTCCACCAAGATCAAGCTCGCCAAGGCGCATGGCGCCGCGGCCGTGTTGATTGTCAATCAGGTGCCCGAATCGGGTGACGCCGACTCGGATGATGCGGATGAATTGATCAGGTTTCGTCCCCGCGGAGGTGATCATGAGTTGCCGGCGGTGCATCTGAAGCGGCGCGTTGCTGACGAGTGGCTCTCCAGAGCCGGTTTGGTGTCGTTGATCGAACTGCAGGCCCAACTTGATACGGACGGGCGAAACGTATCGGCTCCGCTACCGGGTATCCGGCTGCGCGGACGGGTGTCGTACGAACAGGAGGACATGGCGATCCGCAACATCATCGGAATCCTACCGGGGATGGGGCATCACGCCGAGGAATATGTCGTCGTGGGCGCGCACTACGATCACCTGGGGGTTCGCGGCGGCAAAATCCACAACGGAGCCGACGACAACGCGTCCGGCACGGCGGGCATGATGGAAACCGCGTTCGCCCTTGCGGCTCAAGCGTATCGCGATCGCAGTGTTATGTTCATCGCATTCGGCGGCGAGGAGCTCGGGCTCCTGGGCAGCAAGCACTTCGTTGAGGATGCGCCCATCTCCTTGAGCGCGATCGTGGCCATGATCAACCTCGACATGATCGGTCGTATGGACCCGGCCTCCGAGGCCAACATGCTGGGCATTCAGGGGATCGGCACTGCGGCCGGTTTCGTGTCGTTGGTCGGCACCCGCGCCAAGCAGGCCGGGGTTCCGTTTCTGCCCGAACCCAGCGCGCGCGGCCCCAGCGATCATGCTTCGTTCTACCGTGCAGGGATTCCCGCCCTGTTTTTCTTTACCGGTCTTCATGAGGATTACCACGCGCCGGGCGACGACACGGAGAAGATTCACTTTCAAGACGCCGTGCAGGTGACGAAGTTGGTCTGCCGCGTCGTTTTCGACCTGGTCAATGCCGAGTCGCGTCCGGTCTTCCAGGAGGTTGCCCAGCGAGCGCGCATCATGCGCGGAGATCGGCCGGGGCGGCTGCACGTGGTTCTCGGTATCGTGCCGGACAGAGAGGACGCATCGGCGTTGCCCGGTTGGCCTATCGGGGCGGTCGTTCCCGGCGGGGCTGCCGGCAAGGCCGGAATGAAAGCCGGCGATCGGATCACCGCAGTCGATGGGAAGCCGGTCAGCGGCCAGGCGGATTATCGCAAGGCCGTGGCGGATAAGCATCCCGGCGACGTCGTGTCGATCGTCTTCCTGAGGAAAGACCGGGAAATGAGCGTCGACGTGACGCTACAAGGCCCGTAGCTTCCGAGTTGCACGCGGTTGGCGTTTCTTGGGGTCAACCCAACCCAACAAAAACCCCCGCAAGCGCGTTTGGAACAGCGCCTGCGGGGGCTTGGTCTTTCAGGCTGTCAACCGATTGGGATGAACGGACGGCCTACGGGTCGTCCGCGTGTCCGATCCCGGCTTTCTAACCCTTGTTCTTCTTGATCAGCCCATCGAGTTGGCTCGCGAGAATCTTGTCGATGTCCTTCTTCGCGCCGATATTGACGTGGGCGATCTTGCCGTCCTTGCCGATGACCATCATCGTCGGATAGCTCGTCGCCTTGAATTGCCGCCCGATGGCGTTGTCATCGTCCATCGCGATCTCGAAGCGTGACCCGACACCTTTGAACACATCGGACGCCTCTTCAGGCGTATACTTCTTGCGCATCGTCTGGCTCATGTTGACGAAGCGAATCCCCTTGGCGGCGTAGGCTTCGCGAATCTTCTCGACGTTGGGCAACTGACGCTTGCAGAAGCCGCAGTTGGGCGCCACAAAATTCAACACGGTAGCGGGATGGCTCTTGAAGTCCGAGTTGGAAATGGGTTTTCCGCCGAGCGTCGTGAGTGAAAACGACGGGGCGGGTTTGCCCACCATGCCCTCGGCCGGTCGCTTGCGGGTCGGTGGCGTCTTGGCCGCGTAGCTCGGCACCGCCTTGCCGGCAAGTAGGGCGTCCAATTGACCCTTCAAGCGGGTTTCAAGATCGCCGATGTTTCCGACGTTGACCGCTTCGACTTTCCCGCTCTTGCCGACGACGACCATCGTCGGAAAGCCGGTGGCCTTGTAGAGCGGTCCGACCGCGTTGTCCTGATCCATGAGCACCTCGCCGCGGAAACCGAGCGTCTTGATCTTGTCCATAACCTCTTCGTTCGTGTATTTCTTGTTGTGCATGGTCTCTGCGGCTGCGACGAATCGAACGCCCTTGGCCTCGTACTCCTTGCGGATGGCCTCAAGGCGAGGAATCTGTTTGGCGCAGAATCCACAGTTGACGGCGAAGAAGTCCAAGACGGTGATTTCCTTCGAGAAGGTATCGGTTCCCAGGTCTTTTTCTGCCGTGGTCTTGGCGGCGAACTTGGGCGCCGGCTTGCCCACGAGTTGATCGACGGGGCGCTGCCGCGGAGTGGGCGGCTTCTTGGCCTGATAGGAGGGGAGGGGCTTGCCCGAGAGCAAGGCGTTCAACTGGCCGACCAGACGCGTTTCAAGGTCGGAAATGTTTCCGATATTGACGGCCTCCACTTTGCCACTCTTGCCGAGAACGACCATCGTGGGGAAGCTGGTAGCCTTGTAGAGCGGGCCGATTTCGTTGTCGGGATCCAGCAAGACTTCGCCGCCGAAGCCGAGTGTCTTGAGCTTGTCCATGACCTGCTGCTCACTGAACCGCTTGCCACGCATGGTTTCCGCCGCCGCGACAAAACGCACGCCCCTGCTCTCGAATTTCTTTCGAATCGTTTCCAAGCGAGGAATCTGCTTGGCGCAGTACCCGCAGTTGACCGCGAAAAAGTCGATGACCGTGATCGCGCTGGCCAGCGTGTTCGTGCCGATGTCCTTGCCGGCGAGTGTCTTGGCCGCGAAATGCGGGGCTTTTTTGCCCACCAGTTCCTCCGCCGGACGCCTGGCCGTCCGTCGCGCGTTGCGCGCCGCCTGCGTGCGAATGGGAACCTTGATCGTCTTGAATTCCGAGTCGTCGGTGTTGATCGTCAGCGTGCGCCCGGTGGGCGGTGCTTCCCAGCCCACGGGGAAGTCGAGCCGGACGTCATAATTCTTGCCGACGCTCTTTTCGCTAAGCGTGGCGGTGATCGTGGGGTCGTCCACAGGGATGCCGAGCACCTTCATCGGGGTTGAGCCGTAGTTGGTGACCCGAACGATGCGCGATGTGCCCCTCGTCTGCGAACGGGTGGCGGCCGCCGAAGCCAGACTGATCGTTGCCGGTACAATGTCGATGCGCTTGGGCACCGTCGCCGTCGCCGTCAGCCTGATCTGCTTTTGCGCTTCGACATTCGTTTTCAACGTGGCCGTGGACCGCGCCGAACCGATCGGCATTTTGGTGTCCAGCAACGCTACGCGAACCTCATACCGGCTGCCCTTTTCGATCTCGACGAGCTTGTAAGAGAACTTGGAATCGCTGGGCACGTCGAGCTCGAGTTCGATGGGCTCGTCGGTGTTGTTGGTAACCTTCAGGATGCGCTCTTGCGCACTGTCCCCATAGACACGGCCGAAGTTGGCAGCCGCGGGAATGACGTCGATGTATCGCTTGCATTCACCGGTCAAGGTCAGGCGCAGGTCCGAGTTGACCGGATCATTGCACGAAATCGAGATGCTCTTCGAATACCGGCCGCGCACCTTGTTGCTGTTGATCGAGAACGGGAAATCGCCGGTTTCTCCGGGCTCCAGCTTGCGCGGGTAGTTCCCGGCCACGGTGCAGCCGCAACTCGGCCGAACCTTGGTGATTTCCAGTGTCTTGGTGCCCTTGTTGGTGACCTTGAAGGTATGCTCAAGCTTGGGGCCGACCCACGTCGTGCCAAAGTTGTGGGTGAGTGAATCGATCGAAAAGATCGGCTGATCGGCATTGGGATCAACTTCCTTCAACGTACGCGAACCGGTCTGGCCACCACGCGGCAGTTGTTGGATCTGATCCAACTGTATCGGCTTGGGGCCCTTACCCGGCTCCACGCTGAACTTTTTCAGCTTCTTGGTTTCCTGGGCGAGCAAGCCGCTGGTGGCAAGCAGCAGCACCGCCGCCGCGCCGCCGAGCATGCTCCCGGTCACGAAATGTTTTCTTCGTTGGTTCATGTTTCTGATCTCTCTTCAAAAGGAATCTGTCGTTTCGACGACTACGAATTATCAATCGACCGATGGTGGCCAAGTGAACCGCGGACCCGTCGCTTCAGCGTGTCGTACGCTCGCCACGCAAGGATACCGAATTCAGATCCATCGAGACGGTAAACGGTTTCCTTCGCCATACGGTATATAAACCATATCGACGGGTATATTCAACAAGGTAACCCGTTTGTTACGGCTACGTTACGGATGGTTGCGGCCGATCGCTGCTTGGAAAATCACACGTGCGTGCGTGCGGCGAGGCCACACGTTACGCGGCTGAAACACTGGCGCCGGGCGCGCCGATGGACGCTGAGCGCTTGGCCGGGCTGCCGCCCCCAATGGCGAACCACCATCGCGGTGCCCCAATATTGCGGGGCGGGCTTGGGGGGGGTGATGCAGGCCACGGTTTGCACGCGCCCGCCCGGCATGGCAGGATGCACGCGATGAGCCGGGTATTCAATCAGCCTACGCGATGGATCGTGCGGATCGGAGCGATCGGTCCGCTTGGTTATCTGCCCGCGTCGGGGACGGCGACGGTCGCGCTGGTGGGCATACCGGTATTCGCGCTGACTCGGGATTGTCCCGTTTCGGTTTACCTGGTCGGTCTGGCGATCTTCACGGCCGGCTCGATTTGGATTCACGACGTCGGGGACCGAATCCTGGGGGAGAAGGACAGCCGGAAGTTGGTCTGGGATGAATTGGCCGGATTTTTTCTGGCCGTCCTGCTGGTCCCCTTTACCTGGCAACTGGCCCTCCTGGCCCTCCTGCTGGAACGTACGCTCGACATCAGCAAGGTTCCGCCGGCCAATTGGGTGGAAAACCGCGTGCCGGGCGGCTGGGGCGTGGTTGGGGATGATCTGATCGCGGGGCTGTACACATGCCTCCTGCTGCACGCGGCCTGTCACTATTTTCCGGGCGTCTTGGGACTTACCGGCTAGTGCTTTGACACACCTAAACTTTCGGGTTCTCTACGGATCAGAGCCGAGGGCGCTAGCCCTCGGACTGGTCCCACCGCTAGCGCGGTGGGCTCTGATTCGCGCGCCCGATTCCGGTGGCTCGGGCAGCGACAACCCATAGATTAGAGTGTCACGTAGCACTAGATCATGCTTCCGTCCGAATAGAGGGCGGACGCGCTTCCGGTCCAAACCACGGGGTTTGAGCCCGCGCGGCTCGTGAATTCGGTTGCTGTGCCCTCCGGAGAGAAGCCCGCGGGCGCGTGTTCGACCCAACCCTGCATCCCTCAGAACCGGACCCCGTAAGAGACTCTTGGGCCGGGACGCCGAAACGGAAGTGATGTCCTGGCTCGAGACCTTGGCTTGGTTTCTTGCAGATCGCGACTAAACGAACGATGACGCCGGCGCAACCTATTGGCGTGTGACGTGATGTGGCGATCAGCCGAACGGAAGGGCCCATGAAGACCCGCGAATCCGACAGACGGGCGGCTGATTCCCGAGGTGGGCGCTGCGACCTGTTGAAAAAGCCATCGCCGCCGGATGTCGCGTCGGACCCTTTGATTCGCTTGCGGATGGTTCGCCTGGCGTATCGCTATCTCTGGAATCGCGAGGAAGCCGAGGACGTGGCGCAGGAAGCGCTGTCGGTGGCGATTGAGCGCTTAGACCTCTTGCGGGATCGAAAGAAATGGTGGGCGTGGGTATGTCGCATCATGGTGAACACATGTCATGCGAGGCATCGCGGGGCAACGCGGCGACAGGCCCATTCGGAGCGGTATGCCCGGCATCGCGCGATCGGAATGGCGGAGCCGCAGAGTCCGGCGGCGGGCGAGCGTACCGAGATGCTGCGGGCGGCGCTGGGCAAGCTGCCCCGGCGCCAGCAGGATGTCGTCGTGCTGCGGCATTTGCAAGGGATGAGTTTCGACGAGATCGGACGCATTCTGGAGATTTCACCGGCCACGGCGCGGGTTCACGCCATGGCCGGGCGAGAATCGCTTCGGAAGCTGATGCTGGAATCTCATGCGGAACTGTTTTAGGTGGGTGTTTGGAATGTCTTGAGGGGTTGGCTCAGTCTTTGTAGCTCAGCCGCCCTCGGCTGAGCGGTTGCCCGGACGCAGCGGAGAGCCGCTGCGCCACATGGGATACGCAGGAAACAGCCGAAAGGTTACTTGTAGCCAAGGCCATTGCTCAAAGGTCCGTTTGATGAACTGTAACGAGGCGAAACGGCGTTGGCATAACCAACTGGATGAGGGCAGGCAAGACGGCCAACTCGCCGAGCACGTCACCGAATGCGCTTCGTGTGCCCGATACGCGGCGCAGATGGAGACGATCGTTGGCGGTCTCGACGAGCTTCGTATCGAAAGCGAGTTGGGTACGGAGTTGGGCTCTTGGAATGGCGGTGCGGCAAGGTATGGGCGGCCTTTACGGTGGCTCAGACCGTCGGCGATCGGGCGGGCTGCTGCGGTGATCGTGTTGTGTGTCGGGGCGTATTGCTGGTTGGACTCCGGCACTCCGCGGCTGTCGATCGATTCCGGTGTGCGGCAATCTGGTCGTATCCAATCGGGACCGGTTCAATCAGAAATCGGGACGACCCATGGTGCACCGCGCGTGCATGCGCCAACGGCTGCCCGCGATGCCTTGCAGGAAGCCGCAACCCTGGGCCTGACGCTTCGCGGCGCAAGTGCGCAGCGATTCCTGGCGGTTGCGCGACCAACTACCTCGCCGGACATCTTGATGGTCCGACTTTATGAGACGCGCGCGGCCGGCCATCCTGGGTTCAAGCCGACGCCGCATTGATACCGGAATAATCCAGCCAAAGGAGAAATCGCAATGATGCTGATCCAAGGAATGATGTTGAGTGCTCTTGTAATGGCAGTGATGGGTCAAGTGGCGCCGAACCCTGAAGTCACCCCCGAAGTTGTGGACGATGCGTCATATGATCAGTTCGATCGTGTCGTGAAGGTCATCAATACATCGCGTGCCCTTGCGTCTGGGCTTTGTCTGAAGCTAAAGGCGCTCAGTCCCCGCGTGCAGTGTGAACCGCTCGGCCACAATCGAATGGTCGTTAGCGGTCTTCGAGGGGATGTTGATTACGCCCTGAACGAGGTTCTTCCGAAACTGGAGGCGCCGGAGGACACGGACGTGAAAGTAAGGTCGATAAGACTATCCAAGTACCCGCCTGGGGAAATGCTGGAACTCGTGCGGAATCTGGCGACCTTCACGACCTTACGGGTCGCTGTCGATGAGATCAATCGAAACCTGATCGTGCGGGGCAACGACGAAGACTTCGCACAGATCCAACAATTGGTCGAGTGGGTGGATCAGCCGACCGAAGCGCTGACGCTGCATTTCTACTTCATCCGCGCAACCGTGGGCGGTGGGGTCGGCGGGGCCACGGGTGATCTTCCCGACAATCTGCAACCCATTATCGGTACGATGTCGGCCAATGGATTCAGCGAGATGAGCATGCTGGCGACGGTGATGATCCATGCGGATGAGGGTTCGCACTTTCAGCAAACGTCGACGTTGCGTTCGGGAAGTGGCGAAGGAGCGGACGAGTTGGAAATCCGGGTCGGTGGGGCGGCCCGGCTTGATGCGAATGGGTCCGCCGTGCAATTGGAAGTTAGGGCGACCCTGGTTGGGGAGGGCTTCACCGGCGTAAACGAACGGAATACACAGTTTGAGTTGGAAACCGAGGTGGCGTTGAAACTCAATGGGTATGCGATTCTCGCCGCCGGTCCCGGATCGACGGCCGACGGCAACGCTTTGGCCATCGTTGTGCACGTCACGAAAAATTAGTACCCTGTGTCTTGAATCCTGCGACGATCGTCTGATCCCCAGCTGCGGGCGAGCGCCCGCGGCTGGGATGGGTGGCCCACCTCCTTTTGGAGGTGGGGGAGCGGATGATGGTGACCGACCGGCGCCTGCACTCGCCGCCGATTCAAGCCTGCGTGCTCAGGCGTCCGTGCCGGATGGCCTTCAAACCCTGGTGGGCAGCGAGATCATCGTCTCCCCCATGTCCAGTAGGACATGGGCCACCCGCCACCCCACGCGGGCGATGGCTCGCTCCTACGCGTTCACGATCACGTCCTTAAGCGGTCCCACGCGAGCGAGAACTTCGCCAACGAGCGCGTCGGAAACACCGGCGTGCTTCAGGGCATCGGCCAGGTGCCCGGCAACCTGATCGAAGTGAAACCCGGTGATCCCCATGCCTTCGTGCGCTTCCTTCATGGGGCGGCCGTTGTAGTCATTCGGGCCGTCCAGCGCCATTGTGACGAAGGCGATCTGCTGCTCCCGCTGGCGGTCCATGTCGGTATTCTTGAAGAACCCCTTCAGGTTGTCGTCCGCCAACACGCGCGTGTAGAAGTCCGTTACAACCGCGCGTATGGCCGGCGCGCCGCCAAGTGTTTCGAACAGGGTGGTGACTGCTTGCTTCATGATTCCACTACTTCCAGATGTCTTTCTTGTGCACGATGGCCGGATTTCGGAACCGATTTCCGAAAGATGGAGTTGGATCGCCCGACTCGTACTGCCAAAAGCCTACAATTCAGGAGCGCCGCCGATCTGATGCGGCCGATTCCGCGCCGGTGGGTTCCATGCATTCTCGAGGGAGATCAGCCACGCACACGCCGCCAGCTCGCTTCAATACGTGATAGCATCGGGGCAAGGACTGAAGATGGGCATTTTCGGACCGCCTATTGGCAAGCGGGCTGGTTTGCGGTACTTACCGCTGGCGGAACCGCGACCGTTTGGAAGCGGCCATGCTGCGCGCCGGCCTAGTCTCTTTTCCCAAAGGGCAGAGCCGGCAAGTCCGAGAACCCGTATTCGAATGAGGGAGGTCACATCCAACGGATGAACGGAGCGCCTGAAACCCTGGGCGTCGTTTTGGACGGCAAACCACTTACCCTCTCGGGCATCGGCCAGATGCTTGGGAAGCGGCTCGACGTTCGAATCGGCGACGGCGTCTGGAAGCGGATCGACGCGAGCGCCGAGCGGGTGGCCGCCTTGTGTGATGGGGACCGGGCTGCGTACGGGATCAATACCGGGTTTGGCAAGCTTTGCCGCAAACGCATTGCCCCGGCCGAGCTTTCAAAACTACAGGAAAACCTCATCCTTTCGCACGCGGTCGGCGTTGGATCGCGGGCCGGCGACGACGTCGTCCGCCTGATGCTGTTGCTGAAGATGCACGCGCTGACGCACGGGGTCAGCGGGATTTCGCGGAGCCCCATCGAGTTGATGGCCGCATTGCTGCGGGCGGATCTGCTTCCGGTGGTTCCCTTGCAGGGTTCGCTGGGCGCCAGTGGCGATCTGGCCCCGCTGGCGCACATGGTGCTTCCGCTTCTAGGTCGGGGCTGCGTTATAGAGCAAGGGCGCGTTGTTCCGGCCGGTGACGCGCTCGCCCGCGCTGGGCTGGTGCCGATTGAGCTCGGTCCCAAGGAGGGGCTGGCGTTGATAAACGGGACGCAGTTCATGGCCGCCCACGCCGCCATCGCGATCGCCAAAGCGCGGCGGCTGGTTCATCATGCCGACGTTTTGGCGGGCATGTCCCTCGATGCGATCAAAGGCAGCCTCGCTCCGTTTGAGGATCGGCTGCATCGGCTCCGCCCCCATCCCGGGGCGATCGCATCCGCGGGAAATGTTCGCGCGCTGCTGGTCGATAGTGAAATCCACGCATCGCACGCCGGCTGCGATCGGGTTCAGGATCCCTATTCGATTCGATGTGTCCCGCAGGTGCATGGCGCATCGCGGGATGCCCTGGCGCATGCTTCCGACGTGATCGAGCGGGAGATCAACTCGGTAACGGACAATCCGATTATCTTTGAGGACGGCGACGTGATCAGCGGCGGGCTGTTTCACGGCCAGCCCATCGCGCTCGTGATGGACTACCTGGCCATCGCCGTAAGCGAGTTGGCGTCCATCAGCGAGCGACGCACCTACCTGCTGCTCAGCGGCATCGACGGGTTGCCGGAATGGCTGATGGAAGAGACGGGCATCAACAGCGGTTTCATGATCCCCCAATACACCGCCGCGGCGCTCGTGAGCGAAAACAAGGGGCTGTGCGGCCCGGCATCGGTGGACACGATACCGAGCTCGCAGGGGCAGGAGGACCACGTCAGCATGGGGGCGCGGGCGGCGGTAAAGTGTCTTACCGTGCTCGACAACGCCGAGACGGTTCTGGCGATCGAGCAGCTTTGCGCCGCGCAAGGCCTGGACCTGCGCCGGCCGTTGAAACCGGGAACGGGCGTGCGGGCGGCGCATGAGGCCGTGCGCGAGAAGATTTCATTCGCCGCCGAGGACCGCTTGCTGGGCGATGACATATCCATGTCGCTGTCGCTGCTGCGATCCGGTGGCGTGCTTGAGGCCGTTGAAGCGGCGATCGGCGAGTTGCAGTGATCGGCTCGGCCGATGGGCCGGCGCCGTTTCTCTCTTGCCGCCGGGGTTCGGGCAGGAGGCGGTTGTTCTGCATCGTTGCCCTACCCGATGGAATACCGCGCAAGAATCTTCTGCACGGCTTCAACCAACTCGCCGCGATCGACGGAAACCTGCGCGGGCTGTTCTTCCAGCCAGCGTTTTCGGTCGTCCCCGATGCCCTTGGACAGCTCTCGTCCGAGCCGCAGGTCCTTGAGCGAAACCTGCCCGGCGTGCATCTCGTCGGAGCCCATCACTACGGCGACGGTCTTGCCGCAATCGTCGGCGTACTTGAATTGTTTGCCGATCGACTGTTTCCCCACGTACAGCTCGGTGTTGATGCCTGCGGAGCGCAGGTCGATGGCGAGTCGCTGGTATTCGGCCGTCAGGTCTTTGTCGATTCGCGTTACCAGCACGCCGGCCGCGGTGGATTGGGCCTCCGTCTTGCCCAGGGTCTTCAGCGCCGCCAGCAATCGATCCACGCCGATTGAAGCGCCGGTTGCGGGCATGGGCTGACCCGTGAAGCGTTCCACCAAACTGTCGTAGCGACCGCCGCCGAATACGCTGCCGAATTGCCGTTTGGCGCCCTTCGCATCGACGATTTCAAACGTCAGGACGCCCTCGAAAACGGGGCCGGTGTAGTATTCCAAGCCGCGCACAACCGTGGGGTCAAAGATCACCCGGTCCTCGGTGTACCCCGCATCGTTCAGCGCGCGATCGATTTGCCGCAGTTCGTCGACCCCTTCTCGCCCCACGTTGCTGTCGGCCACCAGGGATGCCAAAGCGTCGCACACCGACGCGCGCGTGCCGGCGACTATGCTGAGGTAGTCGGCAATGATGTCGATCTGGTTCGCCGGCAGGGCGACTCCCTTGATGAACGCGCCGGACTCGTCCTTTCGGCCCGCCCCGAGCAGTTGCCGCACGCCGTCGGGGCCCACCTTGTCGAGCTTGTCGATCGATCGGAGCACGTGCAGCGAGACGGTCGGATCAAGCTCGGCGCCAGCCGACATGACTTCGAGCACGCCGTTGAGCACCTTCCGATCGTTGACGCGGATGATGTACTCGCCCGGTTTGATGCCCAGGGCCTCGAGCGTGTCGCACATGATCATGGCGCACTCGGCGTCCGCGAGCATCGAGCCCGTGCCCACGCTGTCGAAATCGAACTGGTAGAACTCTCGAAAGCGATCGGGGCCGGGTTTTTCCACACGGTAGACCGGACCCACTTGATAGCGACGGAACGGGCGCGGTAGATCACGGTGGGCCGCAACATAGCGCGAAAGCGGGGCGGTCAGGTCGTAGCGCAGCGCCACCCACTCATCGTCGTCGTCGCGAAGGGCGAAAATGCCCGCGTCGGGCTGATCGGCCTCGGGGAGAAACTTGCCGAGGCAATCGACGTATTCGAGCGCGGGTGTTTCCAGCGGCATGAAGCCGTACCGCTCGTAGACCTCGCGGATGCGGCGGATCATCCGATCGCGAGCGAACACGTCGGACCCCGCAATGTCGCGGAATCCGCGCGGAATCCGCGGTCGGGTTCTTTTCGGTTTTCCTGGTTTCGCCACCCGCCATGCTCCGCCGTGCGTTCACCCGGGCCATTGGTCGACGACGGAAAGTCTAATGGCGTGCCCTGGAATGTCCAACGATTCGAGCGTGCGGATCGATGGGGGAGCCGACCGGTCTGGGGCGCCTGTCGGGCCGCTCTTCAGCCGGGGCGGCGTTGTGCGGTCGCCGCGGCGACCGGAGGATTTGACACGTACCACGGGGAGCCATAAAAACAACCATGCGGCCGTGTGGCGGCGCCGTTGCGTGGTGGGCCGCTACGCCGTAATACAATGACCTGATCATGATTCCTACTGGGGAGCGCCTTGATGAGAAACGTTCGAGCCAGCCATATCGGGGTCGTCGCCGTCTTGCTAACGCTTGGCATTGCGGGGCGCCTATTGCCACACCCGCCCGGCGTGACGCCGGTGGCCGCCTGCGCCCTGTTTGCGGGATTCTTTTTTGCCAGAGCCCTCTGGGCTGTACTGATCCCGCTGACCGCGTTGTTCGTTTCGGATTTGGTTCTTGGGGGGTACGCCTTGCCGACCATGCTGGTGGTTTACGCTGCACTGAGTCTGCCGGTATGGCTGCGTATGTTCTTGAAGAACCGGCCCACCGCCGTTCGCGTTGGGCTCTGCTCGTTGGCGATGTCTGCGTTTTTCTTCCTGTCGACCAATCTGGCGGTTTGGGCGTTTTCCGGGATGTACGTTAAGACCCTGGGCGGTCTGGGTCAGTGTTTCGCGGCCGCGGTGCCTTTCTTCCGGTATACCGTGATCGGCGATCTCTGCTGGTCGGGTGCCATCTTCGGAGCCTACGCGATTGTGATGGCGGCGCGGCGCAAGCCGATTGGGCTCTTGGTTCGTCCGAATACCGTGGCCTGATTCGCGAACAAGGTGCCGGCTGAGTACGCGGCATGCTTGCTGCGTGCAGCGGGAACCGGTGCGCCGCACGGCCTGAAGCCTATGGCTCGGGTTCAGCTCAACCAGAGGGATGCCCATTACGGGCAGCCGTCGACCGCGTCGCTGACCAGGAAAAAGTTGACCAGGATGGCGGTAAAGTCGGCCGTCTCCTGCACGCCGTTGCCCGTGGCATCGGCCGCATCCCCCGGCGTCATGAAGTTGGACGCCAGGACCGACAGATCCTCGATGTCACAGAGGCCGTCACCAGAGAAATCTCCGGCAATGAGGCGATCGGCGCCCGCAAAGGCGACGCTGGTCGGTAGCGGAGCCCCGAGCGATAGCAGTGTGCGAAGCGTGTGACCCTCGTCGGCGCTGATCCATGTGGCGCCCGGCGTGCTGAGCGTCAGCGTGGTGCTGCCTTGACCGCCTCTGACCATCGGAATGCCGGCATCGAAGTTGATGGCGGTGGTGAAGGTTTCCGTAACCGGGCCCGTGCAGTCGGTGACGACGAACGTCACCGTACGCGTGATGGCCGTATCGACCGCCTCCAACTCGACGGTGACGTCGAGGCAGTCGCCGGGAATCGTGGCGGTGTCGGTGACGGTGACGTTGATGCCGCCGAGGCCGTCGTTCGCGTCGACGTAGGTTGCCGTAATCAGGTCGCCGCTGCCGATTTGCACGATGCCGACGCCGTCCGTCGTGCTCAGCGGGATACTGCCTTCGAAGACGGCGGAGTCGATCGCGGTCTCGGTCAGGGTGACGGTTTCGCCGGCCGGCTCGGTCGTGGATGCAAGCGTTACGTCCACGGTATCGACGGCAATCATGCTGAGGTTCAGATCGCAGTCGATAACCTGCATTGCGGCCGTATCGCTGCACGTATAGGTGGCGGCGTCCAGCACAAACGTTCCAGCGGATGAACAAGTGACACTCAGCGGACAACCCGTTGCGTCCACGGGGCTTCCCGGGAACGTGCCGGCGCAAAGGTCACAGGCATCGGGAACGGTATCCCCGTCGGCGTCGGGCTCGCAGTCGTCGGGGATGGCGTTGGCATTGCAGTCCAGACTGACAAACGTGACGTTGCCGGCAAGCAGCGAGACATCGCCGGTCGCCAGGTTATGAGCGAGGGCAATGTCCGCGTCGCCATCCAGGTTGAAGTCTGCCGCGGCAATCGCAATGGGGTTGTTCGTGCCCGTATCGACGGTCGGTTGGATGGCAAAAACGCCGTTGCTCCTGTTGATCAGCACGGTAAACGTGGTTTCCGTGGTAAAGGCGTCTCCAGCATTCGAAACGACCAGGTCAAGATCGCCGTCGTTGTCCAGGTCTTTCGCGACAGAAGTCGTCGGGCCGACTCCTGTCGTGAAGTTATTATTCCCCGAAAGCGTTCCGCCTCCGTCATTGAGCATAATGTGGATGGTGTTGTCACCGAGCGAAAACGCGGCATCAAGATCGGTGTCCCCGTCGTAATCACCCAGGGTGACCCAGACTGGACCGTTTCCGGCGAAGGGGGCCGACGTCAGCGGTGGCGAGAACCCCGCGCTACCATCGTTGAGCAGCACCTTGACAAACTCGAGCGTCTTACCAGCCGTGACGATGTCCGGTCCGTTAATGCCGTCCATGTCCCCGATGGCAACCCCTTGGGGGAAGTCAAAAACGATCTCTTCCGTGGTTGTTGGAAACCCGCCGGACCCGTTGTTGAGCATCACGGTTAGCACAAAGTCGCCATTTGCATTGGCCTTCTTATTGCCCACAACCAAATCAGGACCATTGATGCCGTCCAGGTCGCCGGTGGCGATGGCGGTCGGCGTGTCTCCGTTGGTGGGATAGACAACCTCGGCGGCAAACGTGCCGTCGCCATTATTCATGAGGATCGAGACCGTGTCGCGTCCCGTGGCCGTCGCCAGATCCTGATCGCCGTCGCCGTCGAAATCCGCCATGACGATGCCGGATGCGCCTCCGTCGATCGGGTAGTTCACGGCTGCGGCGAATGTGCCGTCGCCGTTGTTGAGCAGGACCGAGGTCGTACTGGCCAAGTTGTTACCGATGGCTATATCCAGCCCCGGCATGCCGTTGAGTTCGCCAGTGACAATTGTCGCCGGGTTGGCGTCCGCCGTCAGCGCAACCGTCGGTCCGAAGTTAGTCACCGGCGCCAGATCGCAAAGATCAGCGGCGCCGTTGGCGTTGCAATCCTGGTCCCATCCGATTTCGCATTCATCCGGCGTGGCGTTGAGATTGCAATCCAAGGCGCTGAGTGACCAGGTCATGGTTGCCGTGTTCGATAGCTGCGTGGCGGATCCGTCGATGAATGAGGCCTGAATCGTGTCGGTTCCGGGTCCGCCGTCGCCGGGATAGGTAAAGGTGGCCATGCCGCCGGCGTCCGTGACACCGGTGCCGCTGAGGCTGACATTAGGTCCGGAGATGACGTCAAACGTCACCGTGACGCCCGACATCGGCGCAAACGGCGACGCCCCCTGCACGACGTCGGCGGTAAGGGTGTGGCCGGTGCATTCGGTGCCGGTCGCACTGGTCGGCGAGAGCGTGATGGTCCCAACGACCCAGGTGTGCGTTACGGTGTTTGAGAATCTCGTGGCGCCGGCATCGAAGAACGACGCCCGGAGCGAGTCCGTCCCGGCCAGGTCGGCACTGGTGTAGGTAAGCGAAGCCACACCGCTGCCATTCGTCGTGGCCGTCCCCAATACGCCCGCGTTGGGTCCCGAGATCGCTTCAAAGGTCACCAACGCTCCGGCAATCGGATTCGAAGGCGGTGCGCCTTGCAAGGCGGTCACGGTCAAGGTGAGGTCATCTCGAACGTTTCCGGTTCCGCCGTCGGGTGAGAGCGAGAGTTGCCCCGGCGCCCAGGTAGCGGTGGCGGTGTTTGAAAAACGGATCGTGCCCGCATCATCGAAGCTGGCGCGAATCTGATCGATTCCGTCTACATTGGCGCCGGTGTAGGTGATGGTGGCTTCGCCGTTGATGTCCGTCAGGTCGGTTCCCAGAATCCCGACATTAGGGCCGGAAAGCACCTCAAAGGTGACCGTGGTGTTGGGAACGGGATCAAACGGCGCTACGCCCTCACGGAAGGTGGCCGTGAGCGTGTGCTGCGTCGCGGTGGGTATGTTGGCCGATAGGGGTGCGAGCGTTCCGGAGTTGGGCAACAACAGTTGCGGCGTGCCGGCCAACGAGAACGTCTGCGGACCTTGCGGCACGTTGAAGCCCAGCACCTCAACGCGGTAGACGCCCGCCGCCGGGGCATTGATCACGATTTGCTCTATGTTGTTTAGATGGTCCGCTTGAGTTTGCACCGCCGGCAGCGCGGGATTGGCCGGGTCCAAAGTCCATGGAAAGAACTGCACGTTCCCCGGATCAAAAACGCGCAGGTCCAGGTCGTTGACCAGCGCCGGGGTGACCAAAGGCGTACCGGCGACATCGTCCCAGGCAAGGGTCACCTTCAACTGCGGATCGCCGGGGTCAACAACCACCAGAATCGAAAAGGTCTCCCCTTGGCTGACCTGATCTTCCAGGAAAGAGCCCGAGCGCATGAAGTCGATTGTGGGTACAATGCGCACGGAACCGTACCCGCTCTGATAGTCCGGCCCGGTGTTGCCGATGTCCACCGCGTTGTGCGCGAGCAGCGCTTTCAGCGTGGCATTGGTGAAATCGGTTTTGGTCGGGAAATTCGCTCGGAAATCCTGTAGGAGCAGGGCCGACAGGCCGGTCACGGTAGGTGTGGCCATGGACGTGCCGCACTTGACACTGTATCCGAAGAGGTTCAGGGCTGTATTACATGAGGTGACACCGTTGTCGCCGCCGATCTGACATCCCGGCGCGGAAATGTCGGGCTTGAGTCGCCCATCATCACATGGTCCCCAACTGCTGAAGGTGGTCATCGAGTCATCGTTCGCGTTGATCGCTCCGACGGTGATGTGGTTCTTGGCACAGGAAGGCGGCGCCGTCGAGTGGTATCCGTTGATGTGTTCCGTCTGGCATGTGAGCGTGCACTGGCGTTCGTTGCCGTTGGCCCAAAGGACTCGAAACGGTACTCCCAAGCTCCAGTTTCCGCTGACGATATTGTCAATCAGCGCCGACGTTACGCCGTAGTCCCCCGTGATGCCGCACGGAAAGCCGTTGCTACACGTGTTGGTGCCGATCGAGTTGTTGGCCAGGTCGGCGCCGTGCACCGTAATGGCCTGCGTGTAATCCGCCTCGAGGTCTCCAGGGTTCGTATAGAGGAAGATTTGCGTTCCATCATATTGGAACCCGTAGGACACGAGGTCCACGCCCGGCGCCATGCCGCGGTACACCCCGTTGAGGCTTTGCGAACCATCTCCACCTATGGTGCATGCTACGTGGGACGAGTGGTCCGAAGCCGGTGCATTGTCGCCGAGGGTGATGCGGCCGGCAACGTCGGGATGGGTGAGCCCGTCGTCTCTCATGGCCCTACCCGCGTCGTAGACCAGAACCGTAACCCCCGATCCGTCGAGATTGTAAGGCGATGTATGAGCGATATCCGCGCCGGTGAGCGCGCGGTTTTCCGCGTTGAGTGCGTCCATTTTGGGCAGCGCGGGTTCGATGTATTCGACAATGTCTTCGGCCGCCAGCGCGGCCGCTTGCGACAGTGGAATCTCAATGACCAAGCCGTTGACCGATTGGATCGCGTCCTGGACCTTGGCACCATATGCCTCGGCAACACCGACTCCCTTCGGCCGCAGCGCCACATCCGGATGAAACAGGACGTAGGCTCCGATAATCGGATCCCCCGGCGAATTCTCGCCCACGATCACCCAGGCCGGCGCCGATCCAGGGAGCAAGGAGGCATGCAGCTTCCACGGCGTCTCCACGGCCGCTACGCCGGCGAGCGACGTCACCTCGGCCAGCTCGGACGCCGCCACGCCCTCTGACGAAACCGTGGCGAAAAAGGCATTGTCGCCGAGGTAATGGAGCAGCGTGACCCCGGCGGCGGCGAGTTTCTCGCGCTGGGCCGTGCCGATCGGATCCGCGAACTGGACCACGATGTGCCGCGTGCCACGATTCGGCACGAGCTCAGTGATCTTGCTCGCATTTTGCGCGGCTTCGGATGCGATCGTTTGTGCGGCCCCCGACCGCCATCGGATCTGCAACGGCCGAGCCGTCGCCACGGCCGATCCGCACAACGCAGGCACGATCAGCAGCGCCCATCGCATGCGACTGAAGAAGTTCATCATGTACTTACCTGACCCCGCTCCCCCGACATCTCCTTATCGCGGCCTCTTGCCCTATCAACAGTGTATCGTACCATGCCGCAGTCCGATAAATCGCAGACATCGGGGGCTCTGTCGGGCGAACCCGTAACGGTTATCGCCGGTTTGCCGTGTGTAGATCAAACGAGGCAGGTTGCAGGCGGTCTTGGATGCGCCAAGCATCATGTCCCTCCCTGGCAACCGCTGTCGATCCATCATCGATATCTCCCCAATGCCGGTCCACAACGCCGAAGCGATTGCGTAGGGGACGCCAGCCCCTCCAGGATCCGACCGCAAGCTCGGGGCAGCCGCCCCGATCCTCTTTCCTCGATTCGCCGATAACGATGCTCACGAAGCCGGCGATCGGCCAGACGTCCGCATGGCATCGCCTTCCGCGTCGCCGTCTCGCTCGAGCCGTACGCCCCGTGACATCCGTCCCTCGGCGTAGCACCGGCACCCCACCCGGTACCTGCGCGCGCTTTAATGCCGCGCTACGTTGCTCGAAATCGTTTCTTACCCGCCGGCCAGAAACGCGGCCAGTGCCGCGAAGTCCTCCGCGGTGAGTTCCGGAAACTTCACTTCCGGTACGCGCCCGACCCGTCCGCCCGCCAGCGCCAGATGCTGCCCGTCGCCTTGGGCGAGGGATTGCAGCGTGTCCGCATCGGCGCCGCGAACGCTCGGCGCTCTTCCGCCGGAACCGTCATCCCCGTGGCACTGAGCGCAGGATGCGTCAGGCTGGAAATCGCTGCTGATCGCTTGCGGATCGCGGAAGAGCCTCGCGCCGATCGCCGCCGCGTCGGTCATCTCGGAAACCCCGGAAAGTTCGGGCACGTCGGCCCCGGCCTCTTGATTCGTCGATGGTGGGCCGCCGCGGTCTTCCACCATCGTGGCGCATGCCAGCCCCAACAGCAGCGAGCAAGCGCCAACCGCCCCAACACGGGCGATCTTTGTACAGTCCCTATTTCGTCGGTCCACGGGCTTGGTCCTTTCTGTTTCAAAACTCCAATTCAACTCGGAGTGGAGAACAAATCTCGAGACAACGGAGCCGCCCTGCTAACCGGGTGGCCATCGCGGGCTCAACAGCCCGGGCCACGGTGATTGTACCAGTTCCTTGAGCCTCCCTTTGCATAGGCGGGGCGATGCGTGCAGCACGCACGCGCTGATCCGGGCGCGAAAACGCAGCCGCATCGCATCACTCCGCCGTCTGGTCTATCCGGCCGCCGCATCGGCCGCCGGGTTCATGGCTTTGAGCCGCGGGCTTGGCGCCCGTTCGGTCATGCGGGGAAGCATCGGATGCGATGGGCACGCCTCCGCTCACCCGCTCGCGTCCCGGTGTGCATGGGCAACCTTGGTTGGCCCACGCCCTCCGCCGCGACCTACTCCTTCACTACCGCTTTCTGAGACCGCGGCGACGAAGTGACTTCACCGGAGCCACCGGATCATCGTCCACGGGCACATCGCCGGCGGCGAAGGCTTCAACATCCAACATATCCACCCAACCGTCGCCGTTGATATCGGCGCCCGTGAGTTCACCGAGCCCCATGAATTCCAACTCCCAAACGGCGATCTGCATGACCGGTCCGTCGCCGGCAAAGCCCGCGGTGATCACACAGCAGTCGATGGCGTCGAACTCACCGAAGTTAAAGTTCAAGACTGAAAAATCAGCGCTACCGACGAAACCGTCTCCATTGAGATCGGCATTCCAATCCGCGGTCGTCACCGGCACGGAGGGCAGCCCCAGACAGTTGGTGTTCGCGGGGACCGGCGTGTTGAACTGCGCGTTCATGATGGCAAAATCAATGATGTCCTTGAATCCGTCATCATTGAAATCGCCCCCGCGAAGCGCCGTGCCGCCCGTGGTGGAATCGAAGCTGGCGGTGTACGTCGCGCCGATGTCTGTAATGGTCTCCGTGCTAAGCAGCGTATGCAGCCGGTCCCGAGCGGTAATGCATGTATAAACGCCGGCGGGAATCTCCACCGAGACGCCTGATGCCCTCGAAGTAGCCACGCTCGGTGCTGTACCGTTAAAGAGCATCTGCGCTTCGACGGTTACCACCGGTTGGGCGGGATCACTGCAGTTGGAGAGTTCGAATGTAATGCATCGCAGCATGTCGCCGTCGGCGCCGGCGAGCTCCACATCGACCAACATGATGTTGGTCGATGTGACCTCAACATTGAATACGCAGGGTTCGCCGGCGTCCGTTCCGTTGCCGCAGGCATCCGTAGCCGTGCAGGTCACCCGGCTCTTGCCGATCGCGAAAGTGTCTCCGTTCACGCCAATCGGCAGCGGTGCGCCCAGGACGTCACACGTTTGGCCTGCCGGGCAATCAGCGGCCGTGTAGCACACGGCACCGGAGCCACTGCACAGAAACGCTTCCTTAACGCAACTGACCGCCCTGGTGCCGTCGCAAGCATCCACCGCGATCGGCTGACTCCACGCGATTGCAGCAGAGGATTCACCCGCGTCGGCATGCACGCTGATGTCGGCCGGGCAAGTGATTCCAAAGTCCGGGGCTATCCCGTCGATGCGGACCGGAGCCATGTTGTCGGTAATCAATCCGGAAACGCTGAAGCCGGCCGTATCCACGACATTGTTGGGTGGCGTGTGCGTACGGAAGTTCACGGTTGCGTCCGGGTCGCAGGCGGCAATCGCCTTGAAGGTAATGGCGGCCATGACGCTGCCGTCCGTCGAGGTTCCTGCGTCTCCAAGGTTGATGCTCACGCTGTAGTCGATCGTCCCGTTGACCGCGTCGTGACTGAACAGAAGCGGGAACGGGAACAGCGGTCCGGGGGCAATGGATTGATATTCAAGCTTGGTCTGGTCGTAATCCAGATAGAACTGCCCGCCGACGATTTTGTTGCACCGCACGTGGCAGGCTGCGTCGTTCGCACACGCTTGTCCGGCGTTTACACCGCTGCTGCAGGTGCCACCTACGCATGTCCCGGTTGCGGCGCCACAGTCGTTGTCGACCGTACAGGCTACACCGTTGTTGACTCCGCCGAGGCAAGTATTGATGGTCGCGTCGCCGGCCATGCCGGTCATGACGACGTTAACAACCACTTGATTGGTATTGGGGTCGAGTGCCCCCGGGTCACAGGTTCCGCCGGGGCAATCCAAGCCGTCCGTACAGGGGAGACCGGCGTTGGTGCCGCCGGTGCACGTCAGGACCGGATCGTAACAAGTCGTGGGCCCGGCAACGGATTGAAGCGTTAGCGTGGGGCACGTTCCGTTTGAGGGGAACTCACAGACGCCGACGTTGCACACGGCGCTTTGGCAAGTCGGGTTCGGGTTCGATGCGGTGCAGTCAGCATCGGCCGCACAGGTCAGGCAGCCCGATATGGCTGTGCCTGCACATGCGCCGGCAGTGCACTGATCGTTCTCCGTGCAAATCACTCCGTCATCACAGGCCGTGCCGTCGCTGACCGCTTGCGTGCTGCACGCCAGGTCGCATGTGCCTCCGGGACAGTCGGCGCCAAAACGACACCCACTGCCTGGGTTGGCGCCGCCGGTGCAAATGCCAACGGTACACGAGCCTCCGCCTGAACAGGGTGTGTCGTCCGAGCAAGGGACACCATCGTTGGTTCCCCCCGCGCAGACGCCGGCGGTCGCATTACAGGTCAGACTTTGGCATACGGGCGCTGTCCCCGTGCACGCGGGCGACGAGGAAGTGCATATGCCGTTCGTGCACACATCCGGCAACGTACACGGGTCCCCGTCCGTGCAGGCCGTGCCGTCCGTCTGGTTCGGGTTGGTGCAAGTGCCGCTTGGTTCCTGGCAGACGCCGATAACGTGGCACTGGTCCAGCGCCGTACAGACGACGTCGTTGCCTCCCGTACACACGCCGGCCACGCACGTGTCGGTCTGCGTGCAGGCGAATGTGTCGTCGCAGCCGGTGCCATCCGTCGCGTTGGGATTATCGCAGACGCCGACGCACGTACCACCACCCGTGCAGGCCGTGTCGTCGACACAAGCCGTCCCGTCGTTGGTTCCGCCGGTGCATACGGCGTTGGCGGCGATGCACGTGCCCGCAACATGGCATTGATCCAACGCCAGGCACACGACGGGGCTTCCGGCACACGCTCCGCCGGAGCAGACGTCGGCGGTCGTGCAGAGATCGCCGTCGTCGCACACGTTGCTGTTGTTCGGATTGCTGCAGACACCGCCGGAGCAGACGTTGTCGGTGCAGAGGTTGTCGATGCAGGTACCGCCAACACCACAGACGGCATCGCTTGAGCACGACAGTCCGGGGTTCGGGCTGCCGGCGCTGCAGGTTCCATCTACGCAGTCGGAGGCGTTGTTGCAGAACGGCTCAACGACGGTGATGGTGCCCTCGACGTGCAAGGTGATGATCTGGTTCGAAGGCGTCCACTGGCTCGGGGCTGCCGTAGTGGAAAAGGTGAGCCGCACATCCCACGTGCCAATACCCGAAACGCCGGCGAGTACGGGGAAGCGCACCAGGGGGCCGTCGTATTCGAGCGGGACGGATCCGCTCGGGCTCGTCTTGGCCGCATCGTTCAAGAGCGGACTGCCGGTAATGTTGCTGTCTTCTGTCGTGAAGATGCCGCCGCCGAATGGATCGGCAAGCTCCGTAATGTCGTTCGCTCCCGATGTGAATTGCAGCGTGCCGGTCGGCGCACCTTGCGGACTGAGCTCAACGTTGATGTCGTACCCGGCTGCGTTGGCGTCTCCGGTGGTGCTGCTGATCAGCCCGTAGACATCCAGGTTCAACACCTGGCCCTGAATCACCTGGAGGGCCAGCGGTCCGTTGGCGACGCTGGTGTCGCCGACGGTAATCTCGGCCGCTCCCGCCGCGCCGGCCCAGGCCAGCAACGCGCCTGCGACGATCAATCGCCGCATCCGAAAAGTCATTGATGTACACATCGTTCCTGCTCCTTGATGGCCCGGGCCACGAGGCCGGGCTGGGTGTTGCTCCGAGGTTGCACGCGTTCGTGCATTCGTTTCGTTGAGTTGGTTGTTGGCCAATGACATTCTTGTATCCTTTGTGTTCTGGGTTCCTGTTACGGAGTTATGAGCCCCAGCTTGAAAGACGTACTCACGCTAAAGCGCGCTTCGATGAAATCGTCCGTGGTGACCAGTCGCGTCTTGTTCACGTCAAACGGACTATCGATGCCCACGAATTGAGAAGTACTCACCGCGAGCCGGACGGCGATGGCGTCGTCTGTCGTGGTCAGGCGGTTGTCATCCGTGTCCGCGGGCATGCTGGCGACGTAGAAGATACAGTTGCCGCCTGGTATGGCGTTACCGCTGGGCAGGGCCACCGGATTGCCGGTTACTTCCCCATCCAGCGCGACGCCGCCGGCGGAAATCTGCGTGGCGTCCAACGTGATCTTCAGCCACCGACGCACCACCGAATCGTCGGCCAGAACGAGGTTGACGACGGTCACACCGCTCGCGGTGCTTACCGTGGCCGACGCGCCGGCCACTACCGCGGCGTCAACCGGGGTGAACGTGGTTCCGAGGCTTCCCGTGGTCCATTCAAAGGAGAACGCCGCCTCCGGCGTGGTCGCGAAGGTCACAATGCTGTCGAAGGTTATGCGCACTCCGGTGATCCCGCGCATGTAGTTGGTGATGTTGCTGCTCAAGGCGGAGGCGCACGTCCCGAATCCGGGGCAGTCCGCGTCGGTTGAACAGGGCAACCCATCGTTGCCGCCTCCGGTGCACAGCAACGGTGCTCCGGTCGCCAGGCACGTTTTGCTGGGGTCGATCTGTTGAAACTCCGGCGTTTGAAAACACGTGCCGCCCGGACATTGGGTCGCAAACGAACACAGCAGGCCGTCGTTGGCACCGCCGCTGCACGTGCCGAACGCGCTGCCCGCGTAGAACAACTCCAACCCAGTCACGTGCGGACCGGCAAGCGTACCCACCGTGATGGCGCCCGAGTCGGCTTTGGTCGGCAGGAGCGTCGTGTTATCGGCTGCGACGGTCAGTTTCGTCAGCACCGGCGCGGCATCCGCCCGAAAGCTGATCGCGGTTGTGCCCGCAGCCAGGGCGGTAAACGTCAGCGTGGCGACGGCGTGGTCGGCCTGCGTGGCGGCCCCGGCGGAGTTCATCACCACGACATAGTCAATGTCGCCGGCAACATCCACATCCACGGCCTCGGTCCAACCGATGCCGCCGATCGTCGAATTCGGAATGATGGAGTTCAGTTGCAGTATCGTCGTGTCGAAGTGCATGAACGCCTGAACTCCATTGATGGGGGCCGAAAGGTTGGCCACGTCCAAGGTTACCGTGACCGTGTCGCCGACGGCGACGGATTGGGATCCGGCCGCTACGTTCAGCGTAAGATCATTCACGATGAGATTGGTCGTCGCCATTGATTGTCTAACCTCGGATCCCATTATCGTTGCGGCCAGCACGATGGCCGTTATCGTCTTGTACCATTTCATTTCTCAAACATCCTCGTCGAGTGCCCAGACCCATACTCGATTCGGTGTACGCGATGACACCCCTGCAGTGGCTTTGTGTCACGATGCGCGACGCCAAGTCGTATTGTAAGATTGCGTCCTGTCCTCCTTGTGTTCGCCGGATGGGGGCGGCACCACTATGGCGCCGCACGCCCTGCTATGTGCGACTTCGGTCGGCCGTCACGATCCCGGTCCGGTCATCACGCCGCCGTAGAACGCTGCATCAGCCAGGTCGATGTCACCGTCGTCGTCGTAGTCGAACCCGGCGCAACAAAGCTCCGGACTCGTCGGATAAGCCGGCGTCTCGCTGGGGCTCATCGCCCCGGTGAAACAGGCTTGCAACCGGGCGAACTCGGTGAGATCCAGGTCTCCATCGCCGTCGCAATCGGCGGGCGGGATCACGCTCACCGCGGCGCTGAAGAGAAGGCCGGTCACGTTCTGGTTCGGGGCGTCCGCTCCAAACACGCGCGTCACCGAAAAGTTTCCCAGCGCCGGCTCGATGACAATGTGGCTCAGGTCCGTCTGGGTCAACGCCACAAACTGAAACGTGGTCACATGAAGACCCGCTCCCGTAGCCAGCGCCGAACTTCCAAACGAGGACAACGCCGTATACTTCGCGTTGCCGTCGAGAAACGAATCGTTAAGCCCGTCCAAGGCCGGGTCCGGAGGGAATCCGGATTGCAGCCAGTTGTAGGGGCCGTCGTTGATCACGCCGAGCAATTGAACCCGTGCCGCGTCCCAACTTACGATCACATCCATGGCGGAAATCGTCTGAAACCCGCCGTCGGCGGTCGTGGCCCAAAGGCCGATTTCAAACGTTACGCCCGCCGCTACCGTTCGCGGTTGCGGCGCCCAATCCAAATCCACGTTACTGCCCAAGGCCGGTGTCACAAACGCTGCACCAATGGCAACCGCGACACTCAGGCCGATCGCTTTCGATATCCCTGCATTCATCGATTCTTTCCTTTCGTCCTGTACCTATTCCTTGCCACAGCGCAGTGCCGAGAGCCCATCGGCGTGCATCGACGTGCGCGCCGGCGATTGCGCCGGCTCGCACGGAAAGGTACGGTTAGCGTCGTACCGACCGGGTACGTTTGATGTTCTGCTGTGCGATCTCCTCCTCCGCCTCGATGGAATCGAGCTTATCGCTGAACTCAGGCAGCAGCGGCAGGTTGTACTCCCACGCAAACTCACGAATGTCCTTCACGTCCACGAAGCCGTCTTCGTTCAGGTCCGCCGCGCGGGCCGTCGAGAACGAAAGGCTGCGGGCCGGAATACGGTAGGTCGGCTGACGCCGCGTGATGCCGCCTCCAAACGGATCGCCGCTGAACGCGATCGGGCACAGGTCGGTTGCTGACCTGCAGGAAGCCCTGCTGGATCGCCACAAAATCGGCCGTCGCTTGCATGCCGTCGCCCGTCGCGTCCGCACCCACGTTGTGGTTGGCCGGAGCCGGCGTGTTGTAGACGCTCGCCAGGATCGAGAAGTCGGTGATGTCCACCAGGCCGTCCTGCAAGGCCGTGCCCGCTGCGTTCTGGAAGTCACCGGAGATCAACTCGCTGCCGGCCAACGTGAGATCCACGAACTCGTCGCCGCAGCCGTCAAAGAGAATCGGCGGCGCCAAACGGCTGAGCGTGTGGCCCGTGCGAACGCTCAAATAGCCGGCGGTCGATGGTACGCCCGTCAGAACGGTGGTTCCGAAGCCCGTATTGTCGAAGGACACGGCTTGCGTGATGACGGTTGTCGGGTTGCTCAGGGGGATGTTGCACTCGGTGATCACAAACGTGACATCACGCGTCTCGGATACAGCCGGAGCCATGTGCGGAATGCTGATGTCCACGGTGATCGTGTTGGCCGGGTCCGTACCGGCACACACGCCGAACGCATCGCACACGTCCGTCAACGTGCAGGCGTTGCCATCGACACAAC
>JBHHUB010000003.1:0-55188 GCA_046753625.1 Phycisphaerae bacterium
TGGGTTATGATCTTATATTCGGTCGTGAGGCGCCTGCCGTCCTTGCGCCATTCGTCAATCGGGGTGCCGTAGGTCAGCGGGTCGTTTGCCTCATCAATGAATCCCGGCGCCGGCTCATCGCTGAGCGCGGAGCACAGCACCATCAGAGCCTTGGTGACGTGCACACCTACGTGGTCGTTGACTAGCGTAAACACCCAAACGAGAATCGCCACGGTCAACAGCGTTGGGCCGAGGGCGGCTAGCCCCCGCAAGAAGAATCGGCGAAAATCATCCATGAACCCGAGTGCAGTACCTTGAGCACACCGAAGCAACGATCTAGTTTAACAATCTTACACGCCACGTTATGCCAACGGCGGGAGGCCGTCAACGGTCGACTCGCTGGGCCCGTTGCTGATTCTCGTGGGGCCGAACATGGATACCTCTAACATCCACGCCACGGGTCGGTCGCGCGCCCTGCTCGCGACGCTCCTGCTGCTTGCGGTCACGACGGCGTTGGCGGGCGCAATGGTCTGGTCCCGGGCGCACCACGTGCTCGGCGAACGGTTTCACGCGCTCGGGTGGGAGATGTCCCTGCGGGTACCCCTGCATTTCCGCCAGGATGTGGTTTCCGCCAATGCCGCATCGTTCGATGGTTGGACACGGAGCGGCCATCCGGCGCGACTGATCGTCTGGCGCATTCCGCTTCCGGAGCCGGCATCGGCGTCCGAAGTGGTCGCCGGGGTGATGGCTAAGTACGATCGCGCCGAGCGGAATGGCGCACGTCGGGCGATGCGGAGCCAATCCAGCCAACCCATGGGGGAAAAAACAGGTCAGCAATTACTGGACCGGCAACTCGGGGTCATCGCGCGCGCGATTACGGTCCCCTCGATTCCAGCGTTCGCCCTGACGCTCGGTGTTGAAGGTCACGGCATCGACGATAGCACGTACGATCTGTTCGATCGGGTCTGTCGGTCGATTGTGTTCGAGTCCGCCAACCCCGGATCATGATGCGGCGCGCGGACTACGCCGGCGCCGAACGCGCGCCCGGAAGTGGCCGCGCGGCGCTTCATCGCTTCGCAGGGTAGTGGTATAAGGCGTGCTCCGATGTGGTCGGTTTCGGTGCTGAAGGTATCTGAGCTACTCGTCGATGCTGCGTGCGTGTGACCATGGCAATGCGGCGCTGCCGCTGATAGGCTCTGGCCGGCGCCGCGCTTTCACCATGATCGATGTGGTCGTGGTCATGGCGATCATCGTATTGTTGCTCGCGATTCTAGTGCCGTCTCTGAGTCACTCCAGGGAGTTGGCTCGCCGCGTGCTCTGTGCCGGCAATTTGCGCCAGTGGGGTGTGGCCACGCGATTTTACCGCGATGACTACAACGACTACCTGCCATCCGAAGGCACGTACACCAACCTCGCCAAGCCGCATTCCTGGTTCAACGTCTTGCCGCCTTATCTTGGATTGCCCGCCTACAAGGACATCGAGCGCGTCGACAACGCGATCAAGGAGTTTCCGTCGCTTCACGTATGGATCTGTCCTTCCAAGAACCTGACCGATGCCTTCAAGAGTCGCTCCGGCAAGAACCAGTTCCACTACGGGCTCAATCAGGTGCTCGATGGTTTGGGGACCGCGCCCCGGGTTTCCTCGGATACGCCGGGCTATGTCTCCGATGTGGACCATCCGATTTCCGCCTACCCGTTTGCGGCCGAGCCTCATACCGTCTGGATGTTTGACATCGCGCCGAACTCACCGGCCGGAACGCCCCGAAGCGTGGCCAACCGATTCCAACGCGATTTTCAGGGCCGTCGCATGGGCAGGTTTCACGGCGACTATGCCAACGTGCTTTATCTCGACGGCGCCGTTGCCGACTGCCGCGCCGACGATCTGGTCCACGATCGTGATTTCCGCCATGGATCGGTCATCTGGACCCGTCGCAAGTTGTTCTGGGGCTACCGACCGCATGCACGTTCGACCCCATAGTGCTTTGACATGCCTAAACTTTCGGGTTCGTTACGGATCAAAGCCGCGGGCGCCAGCCCTCGGACCGGTCCCACCGCTAGCGCGGTGGGCTCTGATTCGCGGACCCGATTCCGGTTGCTCGGGCGGCGACAACGGACAAATTAGAGTGTGACGTAGCACTAGCGGCAAAACGGAAGGGGCTGGGCAACGGAACATGGAGGCTTGCCACGGTCGCCGGTTCATCGCCGATCTTTAATCTTGAGCGGAGCTTGAATGCTTGAATCGTCCATCCCCAACCTTCTTGGCTTGATGGTTGCGCGATCGTATAATCCGGGTGCCGGTGGGTGTTTTCAGGATGGGCGATCGCGCAAGCGACGGCATGAGGCTCCAAAGGGTCCGTGAGAATCGAGGCACGCTTTGCTCGTAGGCATACTCTCAGATAGCCACGGCGACCACCTCATGGTTCGCGAGGCTGTCAGCCTATTCGACTCGCTCGATGTGGCCCACATCATCCACTGCGGGGACGTCTGTGGCCTCAACGTTTTCGACGAGCTCGCCGGTCGACCCGTTACTTTCGTGTGGGGCAATTGCGATGTAGCCAGTGATGCGACCCTCGACTATCTCGAGACCCTCGGCTTGACCGCGCCGGATCACGTTCCGATGATCTTGGAGTTGGGCGCTAAACGCTTCGCGGTATTTCACGGCCACGAGCGCGCGTTCGCACGTGCGTTGCACACCTTGGATGTCGACTACCTGCTGCACGGCCACACGCACATCGCGCGCAACGACCGTATCAACGGAACGCGCATCATCAACCCGGGCGCCCTTCACCGTGCCAACCCCAAGACGGTCGCGATCCTCGATACCGATAGCGACGCGCTTACTTTTCACAACATCGAGCGGGGGTAGGGGGGGCTGTGCCTTCTCCTGGTCGTGCCCGGCACCCGCTTGGCCGGCAGCAGTTCGTGCGCAGCGGTCGGGGGGCGACGGGCGGGCGGCCGCGCGCGTCAGAGTGCGTTGGCTCGCTGTTTGATCACATTGGGGCTCGATTCGACGATTTCTCGTTCGTTCGATTCCGCCGCCGCCGGCTGCATGGCTCCTTGCATGGCGCCGATGCATTCGGCCTCGGTATCGGCGGCCGGGCGGAGCCCCGCGGCGATTCGTTCGCGTACGTAATCATGGATCTGCCCCGGTGTCATCGCCGCCACCTCTTCCACCGACAGCGGCTGGGAAAACCGCAATCGCACCTCGCCCGGTTGAACGCCCATCTGGTTTCGCCGGCAAACCTTGACCGATCCGTCAATTGTGAAGGGAACGATCATCAATCCCGCACGTTGGCAGATTTTCATCGTCCCTTTGCGAAAAGGGAGCAGCTTCCCGTCGATACTACGCGTGCCCTCTAGAAAAACGGCCATCGAAATCGGGCGTCGGTGGATCGCCTCAACCATCTTGGTCAGTCGGGCGAGGGCAACACGCGGGCGATTCTGGTCGATCGGTACGTGCCCGTAGGCGGACATGACCCAGCCCGCAATAGGAATCTGAAACAACCGGTCCAGCGACAAGAACCGAAATCGACCGCCCAGCACGGAGATTAGGATGGGCACATCCAAGATGCTCTGATGATTGCCCACAAAGAACTTTGCGTTGTCGCCTTGAAGGAACTCGGCGCCCTCGACCTTGAGGCGTACACCGCAGATGGCGAGCATCGTGTTGGCCCAAAGCGTGGCCGACCAGGCATACACCCGCCGGGACGGATACACCAAACCGATCAAGCAAACTGGAATCCCGATAGGGATCGCCATTAGTCCAAAAACAAACAGCGCAAGGGCCGATCTGACCATATGTTGAAACTCCTAAGATCACCTCTGTGGCTTGCACGAGTGCGTGCATGCCAGAACCGACCGCATGGACTGTACCCCATAAGGTGCTTTCGGGCCATACCGAAGTCCTCCGAGAATTCTACTCTCACTTTTATAATTCATGTACAAGTGGCCGGCATGGTGGATGCGGTTCGTCTCACGGATTTCAGTGGCTCTGGTATGTTGGGCTTGACTGGAGGCCTTCATCGCCGGCGTGTGAAGGCGCGACCATCTCGGATCGTCCGACGGTAGGCCTCGGCGCGGTTCTGCTGGGCGCTGCTGCGGCAGGATACCGGGCCACGCTGCATTGTCGGCCGGGGCATTGCCACGGCCGATCCGGAGCAGGATCATTCTGAGCGCTCACGGGGATTCAGTCTTCCCTTGGCGATTCGCTCCCCCAGCTTCCGCATGTCCGTGACCGCATCGGTCTCGTCCACGATTTCCTCTCCGATCAGCGACTCCATGCTGTCTTCGAGCGTGACCACCCCGGCCGTACCTCCGTATTCATCCACGACGAGGAACAGGTGCTCGCGGCGTTTGACGTGCTCGCGGAGCGTGTTGCCGACGGTGGCCGTCTCGGGGATCGCGTGAATCGGTTTGACCAGGTCGGATATCGGTGTTTGGGGCTTTCCACGGCGTAGCGTTTCGTAAAGATCCTGCTTCAGCACGATCCCGACCACATGGTCCGGGCCGTCATCCTGGACGGGCAGCCTGGAAAAGCGTCTGACGCCTTCCTGGTTCATCGCCTCGGCGACGGTCGCCGTCCGGTCCAGGAATTGGACCACTCTTCGCGGCGTCATGATGTCGCTGACGGGCATGTCCGCGATCGCGTGGAGATTGCGGATCACGTCGTATTCTTTGTGGTCGAGCGAGCCTTCCTTACGGCCGACTTCCGCCATGAGCGTCAGATCGTCCATCGTGGTCCGGCGTGTCGGCTCCGATCCGGCGAAAATGCGACTGATGCCCTGCAAGACGACGATCAACGGATAGGTCAGCAAGATCATGAATTTGACGATGTAGGCCACGGGCGGTGCCAGTCGATGGCAGTAGGCCGTTCCGATCGTCTTGGGAATGATCTCCGAAAAAATGAGTATGAGCAGGGTCAGTGTCCCGCTGGCGATGGCTACCCACCCGTCGCCCCATGTCTTGAGCGCCTGGGCGCCGACGCCGGCGGCGCCGACCGTGTTGGCGATGGTGTTTAGCGTGAGAATGGCCGCAAGCGGGCGGTCGATATTGGCCTTCATTCGTTCGAGGAGGGGGCCGCTGGGTTTGCCGGCGCGCACCAGCCGGGCGATGTCGGACTGGCGCAAGGAGAGAAGCCCAGCTTCGGCAAGCGAGCAAAGAAACGAGACGCCCAGGGCGAGGGCGAGGTAGAGCAGCATCGCCGTCATCGAATCACGTACCGTCTTGCCCGGAGGAAGGAGCCTTGAATTGGTGCTTCGCCTGTCCTGATGTTCGGTATCGCTTTCGGTTTTCGGCGTATTGTTCCACTGTCAAATCGTTGAGGGCGAACGCGTCCGGATCTTCGGCAATCTTGATCAAGAACGGAACACACCAGCCACAGCCTGTCCCCGCCCCCAGGCACCCGGTCATCAACGACGGTCGCTGGGGTTTGACGCGCCGGCTGTAGTGCACCAGCTTGCGCATGCTCACATGGTAGCAATAGCAGATTTCGTCATCGATTTCCATGGCATCGGATTCTACCCGACCTACACGATGCAATACAGCCGGCCCCGGCGGCGTACCACAAGGCTGCAACAGGCTGCCAACCGGACTCGCGGTCGCGCTGCGACCGATGCCAATCGAGCCTAAGGGGGCGGCCACCCACCGCGCCGCCTGTGCACCGCACGGAAAAGACGTACCTCGTCAGGGGCAGGCGCGCAGGTAGCGGCGCGACTTCGGGGGCGGCGATGTGCTTGTCTCCGGCTACGTTGAAGCAGTCCTTCAGCCTGCCATTGCGGTCGCCGATTCTGTCACGGACCCCATCCCCTCATCCCATGGCCCGTTTTGCACCTGCTTCGACAACGGCGGGGCGGATGGTAGTATGTGGGGCTCGCCTTAGCGGCGGAGAGAATCCCGGACTGGTTGCGGAGAATGGAGCCTCATGGCGCTTTGGTGCCGGGGCACGCACGATCGATGATTACGCTGCATGCTACATGGTACGATGGTTGCCTTCATCTTTGGGGGGAGAGCGCGAGCGCCGATTCCTATGCCGTTCCGGTCGATGCGCTGCGTTTCCATCTAGGCAACCATTGGGACGGGTTGCTGGTCTCGGGGGCGACCTCGGGGCAGCTTGAGCTCAATCTCCCTCACCGCGGAGACACCCCGGTCCCATCGTGGGTTGAGCCGGCGGATCAGGCCTCCGAGCCCGTGCACATGGCCGCCACGACCATCCCCTCGCTCATGTTCGCACCGGCGGACGCGGTTGATCTCTTGACCATCGATCACGCGCGCGTAGATGGGGCGTTTCGCCTGGCGGCCACGTTCTGCTATTGGTCGAAGGCGGCGTTGTTGTTGTTGGAATTGCTGGCCGGGCAGAAGTTTGTTCCGGCGATTCACCGTCAGAGCGCGACCCGTTTTCGCGGATACTGGCGGATTGTCGTCAACGATGACTCCGCGTCGAGTCGGCTTGAGACGCTGATCGCGACCATGCCGCCGGTCTGCCGTTCTGTGGTCAACGGATCCACCGAAGCCCAGGCCTCCGGCATTGTTGAGAATTTTCTCTGGATCAGCGCGGACCAGCTCGTGCGACGTTGCCTCAAGAGCGATGAACTGGCGCACGCCATTGTCGATCGCGCATCGGCTGCCGGGGCAAGCCAGATGGCCTGGCTGCGCTCGCTGGTGTCCGGCGATCCCATGCTCGACGACACGCCCGAAGCCTGCGAAGCGATCCACCAGAAGGTCCAGGCGTGGATCGGCAAGCTCGAGCCGTCGAGGGATTCACGGCCCATGCGGACCTGTTTTCAATTGCATGCGCCGGAGGTTGCCGAGGGAGGCTCGGATGCGGCGGCGTTGCCCTGGAAAATAACCGTGCACGTTCAGGCTACCAAGAATGAGGAGCATGTCATCGAGGCATGGCGTCTTTGGGGCGAGGACCGGGATGATCCATCCATTTTGGAACGGCCGTTCGAGCATGCCCGGGGGACCGTTGTTTCCGACATCCTTCACGCGGCCAAGCATTTCCCCTTGCTGGAATCGTGTACCGATCCGAGCACGGGCATGGCGTGTGAACTATCGGTCGCCCAGACCCACGTATTCCTGCGCGACGCGGTGCCGGTGCTCAAGCTGGAAGGCTTCGGCATTTGGCTGCCGAAATGGTGGCACGAGGATCAACCACAATTGCAACTCGAGCTCGACATCCATCCGCTGGACGCTTCGAGTGCGGCCGCCGATTCGTCGCTGGGGCTTCACACGCTGGTCGGCTACAACTGGAAGCTCATGTACGGCACGCATGAGTTGACCGACCTTGAGATTGAGTCACTGGCATCCGCCAAAAACGCACTGATCCCCATTCGCAACGAATGGGTCGAAGTGCAACCGTCGGAGGTCGAGGCGGCGCTCAGCTTCGCCCGAAAGCAAAGCCACGGCCGATTGACGGTTCTTGAGAGCATCCGGCAGGCTTACTTCACCGAACACGCCGACACGGGGCTGCCCATCGTGGGGCTTAAAGCCCACGGATGGATCGAGCGCTTGCTCGACGCCTCATCCTACAACGCACAGCTTGAGCAGGTGGTTGCGCCGATCGGCTTTCGGGGGACGCTGCGTCCTTATCAGCTAACCGGCCTCGCCTGGTTGATGTTCCTCGCGCGACACGGACTCGGCGCTTGTCTGGCCGATGACATGGGCCTGGGCAAGACGATTCAGTTGATCGCCCTCTGGCTGCTCGAACGGGAAGACGGCAAGGATGTAGGGCCCACGCTATTGATCGTCCCCATGTCTCTTGTGGGCAACTGGCGGCGCGAGATTGAAAAGTTCGGGCCGACGTTGCGGGTCATGGTACACCACGGACTCGAACGGCTGACCGGCAAAGAGTTCGTCGATCAGGTTGCGCATTACGACGTGGTGATCAGCACCTACGGTTTGATGCACCGTGATTTGGAGCACTTGGCCGCGGTACCGTGGCATCGCGTGGCTTTGGACGAAGCCCAGAATATCAAGAATCCGGCCGCCAAGCAGACGGCGGCCGTACGGTCGCTACGCGCTGAGCACCGTCTGGCCCTGACCGGAACTCCGGTCGAGAATCGGCTGAGTGAGCTCTGGTCGATCATGGAGTTCTTGAACCCCGGCTATTTGGGGACCGCACGCGACTTTCGCGGTCGGTTTGCCATCCCGATCGAGCGTCAGCAGGACGCCCGGCGCGGGCAGCGGCTGGCCCGGCTCGTTCAACCGTTCTTGCTTCGGCGCAAGAAGAGCGATCCCGTGGTTCGAGCGGATCTTCCGGAAAAACTCGAAATGAAGGTTTTCTGCAACCTGACCCGGGAGCAGGCCGTGCTGTACGAGTCCGTCGTCCAAGAAGCGCTCGGGCGAATTGATCACGCTCAGGGCATCCAGCGGCGCGGATTGATTCTGTCCGCGTTGGTCAAGCTCAAGCAAATCTGCAATCATCCGGCTCAGTTCCTCGGAGATGGTTCACCGCTGCCCGGTCGCAGTGGGAAGGTCGCGCGTCTGACGGATATGCTCGAAGTGATCATGGCGGAGGGGGAACGCACGCTGGTCTTTACGCAGTTTCGTGTCATGGGGCGTTTGCTTCAGGAACATCTTCGCGAAACCTGCCGATGCGGTGTATTCTTCCTCCACGGAGGAACCACCCAGCCCGACCGCGATAAAATGGTCCAGCGATTTCAGACGGATGAGGATGCGCCGCCCGTTTTCGTGCTATCGCTCAAGGCTGGCGGATTCGGCCTGAATCTCACGCAGGCCAACCACGTGATCCACTTCGATCGGTGGTGGAATCCCGCCGTCGAAGATCAGGCTACGGATCGCGTGCATCGAATCGGACAGCATCGGCAGGTCCAGGTGCACAAATTCGTCTCCGTAGGCACGTTGGAAGAGCGGATCGATGCCTTGATTGAGCGAAAGCGGGCCTTGGCCGATATTTTGGGAACCGGCGAAAAATGGATCACCGAGTTGAGCACGAACAGCTTGAGGGAGATGTTCGTGTTGTCTCGGGACGCTGTAGCGGAGGATTGATGGATGGATCGCCACGCCGATGGACCGCCGGCTCGTACCGGCCCACCGACTCATTCCAGCGTTCCCCCTTCGCTGAAGGTGGTTCCGACCATTTACCCGACGTCGCCGCCGCTTCAGTCCTCGCTGGACCGCTTCTGGCAGACGGGGCCGGGGTTCGAGGAAATCGTCATCAGAATTCAAGGACCCGAGTCGCCGTTGGCGATTTTGGAGCAGCTAGGCCCCTCTCCGTTCGCCCGCGGCGAGTTTCCCCTGGTGGGATTCCTCGCGACCACGTACGACAAGGTCAGCCGTTCCGCGCTGGCACGGTTTCACGAGGCCGGCCTCTCGCAGACGACCAGGGCGGCGCCACCGTGACCACACCCGTGGGCGTGCAAGACGGAATTGGCGGCGTCCAAGGATCGCCCGTGGCCGGTTTACGGGGCGTTCCCGCGAAGTGGGCTACCACGCCGGTCAACCGGTCCTTCTAGGGCCGGTCAGAGGTCATCCATTTCTGTCTCCGCCGGCCCGTTTCAACGGGATTACCCGAAACCAGATAAGCCCGTTGAAACGGGCTGGTGAGCAAAGGAGCAGGGATTGGTCGCTTCCCGGGCGTAGAATGTCCGGGCTAACGGCTCTTCGGGAAAGACCGCTGAAGCGGTCTGCCGGATACGAGCCCCCGAACACACTTCGCCGCCACGCTGCACGGCATGACCCATGACGCACCCGCCAGGCTTGTCATAGACTCCGCCCGTGGGCCGGCGCCTCCGCCTATTGACGCGCGAAACCACGACGCTTAAAAACGGTTGGCGCCGGGAGGGTCGGACACTCGCATTGCTCGCCCCGTGCCGGTTTCCGTGGCCGCGGCGGAACCTCGCCCGGGCGGCTTGGTTGCAGCGGCCGATGGGGCAATGCGGCCGACATAGCTCAATGGTAGAGCGCAGCTTTCGTAAAGCTGAGGTTCTGGGTTCGACTCCCAGTGTCGGCTATGCGTTTCTCCGATCCAAATCACGCCCGGAAGGAACGGGCCGGCCTAGCCGCGCAGGTCTCCTGTGGCGCGGCGGTCAATCGCTGGCTTCGAGTAGGTAGCTGATATACCAGTCGCGTTCGGTGATGGGCGTTTTGGGGTGGCCCCGCCGAAATTCGTCGAGCACGCGCAGCCCGGCCAACGCGAACAAGTGGCGGTACTGCACGGGCGTGAGGAACAGCAATTCGTGGACGGACTCAAAATCGGAGAGAATCTTTTGTTCTTTTCGATCGATGGTCAGAATCCGGTATTGCAGCGTACACTTTTGATTGATTCGGTCCACGGTGGGGACGGTGGTTCGTATGATCTCCGTGGTGTCGTTGCTTCGGCTCTCGTACCGCCGGAATTCCGACCGGGGATCGTCGCAAAAGACTGCCGCGCCGTTCCAGAGGTCGATCAGGAAGCGTCCGCCGGTTCTCAGCCTGCCGCGCAGCAGCCGCAAGTGGTCCAGCATGTCCTCGGCGGAGTTCATGCAATTGAAGACTTGAAAGATGCTGATCGCCGCGTCGAATCGGTGGCCGTTCAGACTGGCGCAGAACCGATCAAACGGAGCGGCCTCGAATCGTACCTGGGCCGAGTCGGCGCTGATCGGCTTGGATCGAGCTTCGGCGATCATCGCCTCGGACCGATCGACGCCCGTGGCCTGCACGCCCAGAGCGGCGAGCGCCAGCACATGGGATCCACAACCACAGCCGATATCCAGAACGTGGGCATGGGGACTTGATCCGGGCTTGACGTCAAGCAAGCCGGCCGCGTAGCGTGCATCGGCCAGGAAATCGCGGTCGGAATACATCGTGTCGTACAGCGCCGCGAACGCTTCATGGTAATCGGTCACTGGCATCGAAAGACTCCTGTCGCCCGAACGGCCATTCGGGCGAGCATCCATCCGTGTTTGAGAAATCTGGTCTTGGTGGTTCCGTAGGTTCTGGAGCGATAGCGCGTGGGTACTTCGCATATTTTCAGCCCCAGCCTCGTTGCGCCAAAGAGCATCTCGAAGTCGCTGAAGGGATCGGGTACGCCGAGGAATCCCCAATTGCGTCGGATGCGGCCGAATTGCGTGCGCTCGAATCCTTTCAGGCCGCACAGTACGTCCGACGTGCGCTGCCCCAAGAACCACATGAACCACATCGCAAACACCCAATTGCCCACGACGTTGAGGATCGGCATCGCGCGGTGTTCTCGCGGGTAAATGAACCGGCTTCCGTTGACGAATTCCGCCCGTCCCGACGCGATCACGTCGAAGACCTTGAGCACATCCTGCGGTGGCGAGGTTCGGTCCGCTTCAAGCAGAATGATCACATCGCCGGTCGCGGCCTCAAACCCTTCGAGGATGGCGTTGCCGACGCCGTCGCCGCTCTGAACGACGAGCCGGACGTTCTTTTCAGGATAAGCCTCGATCACACGTTCGATTTCCGCCCGTGTGCCGTCGGACGAATGGCCCTCAACGATGACGATTTCGGTGGAGCGCCCGACCCGGGGTATCGCCCGGACCATGGGCTCTACGTTGTCGCGCTCGTCGCGCACCGCCATGACGATGCTGGCGCTCTTGCTGGGATCAACCCGGCCTTGAGGCATCGGCCGCGCGACCAGGATGTTGACGCCGGAGAATCGATGGATGAACGGCAGCAGCCCGCCCAACGCGTTGAGCAACTTGCCGAGGCCCAGCCACGCATGTTGGCTGTAGAGTTTCGGTTGAACGCAGATCGTCTCGAACCCCACGCCGTCGAGCATGACTTGAAGATCGCCGGCGCTCAGCAAGTTCTTTCTAGCATGCGGGTGTTCCAGGCCGAGCCAGGCCGCCAGCCGCCGGATCGGCCGTCGGAGGTAGTTGGGCTCCACGATGACCAACCGCGACGTCGGCGTGCACACCCGCTCGATAGACTGAAGAAAGGAAAACACATCGTGTACTTCATCCATTACGTCATTGACCACGATGTACTCAAATCGCCCATGAACGGCTCGCTCGTAGCCGGCGGAATGAACGTATTTGTTGTCGGGATGGCGCCGGCGGGCCACCGCGATGAGATCGGATCGGTCGTCCACGCCGACGCCTCGCGCTGGTTTCAGCGCCGAAAGAGGGGCACCGTCCTCGCATCCGAACATCAGAACGGATTCGCCCTCGGGGACGATGAACTGCAAGTATTGCTGGATGTTCTGGTGATAGAAAGGGTTTGCGTTGCGCCATCGGTTCAGCACATCGACCGAATCGCGACCCACCGCTTCGCGACGCGCAGGCTGTGGTCGCCGGGGCGTGGACGTGGCTCGGGCGGCATGCTCGGCCTGCGCCTTTCGAGGCTGCGACGGTGTAGCAAGGGTTGAAGTTGGGTCCATGACTCACCTGTGCCTGCACCGGTTCCCTTCGTCCGGAAAACGCGCAAAGATCACGCAGCGCGCGTAGTCGTCACATGGTTATCGGCACCTCAAACGGGCCACTTCGCAACTATCCGTGGATCGCGGTTGCCGCCGGGATACTGCCGTTATCGGACCGAAACAGTAGGTGTGGCGGCGGCATTTTGCGGGTGCCTACCTCCTTTGGCGGGGGGGAGCCGATGATGGCGACCGACTGACACCTACGCTAGCCGACGATCCAGCGGGCCGTCGTCTCGCCTCCGTGTCGGATGGCGTTTGAATACCTGTGGGTGCGATATCATCGGCTTCCCCACGTCCAAGAGGACATGGGGCACCCCGGCGCGTGCGCTACTTGGAAGAGGTCAGGTAGGTGAGGCCGCGAGTACCAGCGCGGTCGCGGCGCCCAAGCGTTTGGAAGTAGGCGACGGCCGACGTGAGTATCGGAGTTACCAGACAGGCGACCAGCGCCGTGTCCGTCGCCAGCCAGACGAATTGATAGCGCTCGTTGTCGGTGTCGGTTGACCCGCACGCGCCGACGATGCCGGCGTCGAGCAAGTACGCCAGCGCAAGAAACAGGCAGACCCTTCGATTGAGCCCGAGCATGCCACACAGGATCAGCGCAAACCCCGGCCAGAGGAACGCCACGCTCCGAATCACGCTCAGGACGTCACAGACGCTCGGCAGGCCGTTGAGGTAGCGAAGCGTCGCGAAAGCCCCGCCATGTCCAAACGGGGCGCGCTGAGCCGCTGCCTGTTTCATCCGGGCTACCAGCGCCGTGGACTCGTCAATGCTTCGCTCCGGCAGGAACCAATAGGCGTACCAGTGCTCTTGCGGATCGATGCCCGCCCGCACGTCCTCATGCACGATGATCGGCGCCTCCTTGGTGGGATGGGTCCAGGAGGCCGAGGGGCCTAGACGGCGTCGCAACAGATGTCGGGTCGTGATGACCGCAAACGCTTTGATGTATTTCAGCGGTTCCGCCCAAAACATCTTCAGCCCCGACCGCTTGGCCAGCCGGTTGAACGTCCATTCGTCCATGCCGCCGCGAAGGGCGCGCGCGCGGGCGACGCATCCGTCCAGTCGGTTGACCGCGAAGGCTTCGTCGCGCGTCCGCTCCCCCAGCAGACCGAGAAACCATGGTGTGCTTTCATCGTCGGACCAGTCGGATCCTTGAAAGTATCGCGCACGGGTTTGCAGGACCATGCCGAACCCACCGGTGGTCAAGCGAAACTGTCCGCTGTACCTGTAGTTGATGCTGCATTCAAAGAGGACGCAGCACACCACCGGAAGCATCAGGCACGCCAGACTCATCGCCGCCTTGCGCGGCGCTTTACGGTAGACGAGCAGCAGGACGATCGCGCCCGATCCGATCAGCGCGACGCCCACAGCGCGGATCAGCCACGCGCACGCCATGAGTAGGCCGGCCGCGGTCATCCATCGATACCCGCGCTTGGCAAAGAGCGCATGGATGAATGCCAGGGCGCCGTAGCTCAGGAACAGCACAAACGATGCCTCCGACATGATGCGAACACCGTAGAGCGCGGTTTGCAAGCGGGCGATCAGGAGGATCGCTGCGAGCCATCCGGCCGTGCGGTTCAGCAGCTTGCGCGAGAGGCCGTACGCCGCAAGGGGCAACAAACCCAGAAAAAAATGATTCGCGACGACGGCGGACCAGCTCATATTGCCGGTGGCCCATCCGAGCCCGGCGAGGATGTACGAATAGCCCGGCTTGCGAAATGCGAAGTAGGGTTGTCGGTCGCCGCTGAGCAACGCTTCAGCCGAATCCACGTGCTGAACCGAGTCACCCGTGAACATCGCTCGACCCTGTTTGGGGGCGAAGTACGCGGCTTCCGCGACCAGGCCCAGGCAAAGAATGAGCAGGACATCTATGACGATTCCGCGACGACGGCGCTTGGCTTGGTTGGTATCGTTGGTGGTGGCGTGCATGCCTACGGCCTCGATCCTTTCGCCCCGCCCGAATGGTCGCCACCGGTTTCTTCCGGCGCGGGCCAGGAATGGGACATGCGCCTCGTGACGAGCGATGGCGGTCGATCAGTAGGGTCGCCATCGTAGTCGCCGTCTTTTCGATAGGCGATGAAAACATCGGCGCGAGACAGATGCTTGGAAAGCTCGGGCGCCCTAAAGCGGTCAAATCCCGGTACCCTGGGGTTCCAGAGATCGTCAACGGACTTAAGTGTGTCTGCGACAATGTAGACGCGTTCGACATCGTCCGCGTCCGCGGCCGGAGTCGGCGCCATCCGCTTGCGAAGCATGTAGTAGGAAGTCGCCGGCGTGTACCGCATGAGCAGCGCACAGCGGTTCATACCGAATTCGCGGCAATCGTCGAGGATGCGCTCCACGTCGACCAGCTCATGTTCCCAGGCCGAGAGGTAGCTTTGCCGGCTTACGTTGAACGCGCATCCGATGCCGGCGAGGCTCGCCAGCGCCAGCAGTCCGTAGCTGGCCCGGGTGTTCAATGGGTTGCCGGGCAGCAACTCAGCCCACTGGAACAGTCCGTACAGAGCGCAGGCCAGCGCCAAGGGCAAAGCGAAGGTCCACGCCGGCGGCGTAACCGCCAGGCCGCTCAACCGGGCCAGCGCGGGCAAACCGATCAAAACACACAGCGGCACCAGGAAAACGCGCGATCGCTTGCGCCACGCAGTGCCAGCGAACCCGGCGCATCCTGCGATGATCAGCGCTTGCCAGGCCAGCGGCGTGTGCCGCGTCCACGCGTCCCATGTGGTCTGCAACATGCCACCGTGTTCACGTAAGAACGCCGCGTGGACGCCCGACCCACTGGACAGCAGGCGGTAGCAGCCGATGGGCCCGGTGATCAGCAGCGCCGGGGCATACAGTATCAGGCCCAGCGCGAAACAGCTCGCAAGCCCCATCATCAGCCCGAGCACGCCATCGCGACGCAAAGGGTCGCCGCTTGGCAGCAAGAACAGCCGAACGGACAGGGCGGCGGTCAGCCCGGCCGCTCCGAGCAACATCGCGGGGTGGGCGAACGCGCCCAGCGCGCAAAGCGTTCCCCAGGCAAGCCACAGCCGTCGGCGTTGCGGGGTTCTGAAGAGATAAACCGTGCATACCGTCGCCAGCGTGAAGGTTAGCGTGAGCAGCGAGTATCCACGAGCGTTGCATGAGTATTCGACCAGGTAGGAGGAGGAGGCCACGGCCAACATGGTCACCGCCGTGCTGAGGCGATGGCCGAACAAAGCCCACGCAAGCCAGCCCGACGCGGGAATCAACAACATCCCAGCGACCAGGGCGGGGAGCCGAAGCGCCGCCGGCGTGTTGCCGAAGAGAAACACGCTCATGCGCATCTGCAGCGTGTGGAGGATGTGGTTGTTCGACGCGACGTAATGCGAGACGATGTACCAGGGCGTTTTCATGCCGAACGTCATGTAGTTGAAGGATTCGTCGTAGCGCATGGGGTAGTTGAGAAACCGGAGCCGCAGCAGGAACCCCAGCACGACGATGAGCAGGCCGACCATCACCAGGGGCGGTGAGACCGTCGCGCGCACCGACGATGGGCGGACCGATCCCCGGCGCGCCGCGTTACGGCTACACCTCGCTCGTACCACCGCTTTTCTCCAAGACAACCAGGCAGCGAAACGACAGAAGCGGCGTAAGCGGCCTGGCCGTTCGCTCGATCCGACTCAGAATCGGAACCATCCAACGAGGGATCAGGCGGCGTTTTGAAAACCCGCCACTCAGGGGCATGACCAGCATGTCGAAACGCCGGCGATGAACCAGACGCAGGCGGGGAAACCGCTCGCGAAGCGATCCGAGGTGTCGAAAGAACATCAGCGTGGGAAAAGCGATGTTGGCGTCCCAAGGATTACCCTGCCAATCATGACTGCCCGTACCGTTGTCGGCGAAGGGATTCACACGACCGTCGATGTGCTCTGCGTGGAAGAAACGCCAGGCGATCCAACTCACCGGCGAGACATACGGCTCGACCAGGAGGATGCGGCCGCCTTCACACAGCGCCCGCTGAGCCTCCGCGAGAAACGCAGGCGGATCATCCAAATGGTGCAGCACGTCGATCAGTACGAGATTGGCTAGGGCTCCGTCTCGGAAGGGCAGGTGCATGGCATCGGCGACGCAGTCCAACCAGGGACAAACGCCCAAATCGGTGGCCACGGTGCCGGGGACGTATTCCGCGTATCCGCCGTGCCCGGCCCCGATTTCCAGATCGATGCCCGGGGCGTGGCTGCGAAGCTCTTTGATGGTCTGGTAGTAGCCGCAGTAGAGGGCTCTGGTCAATGGCCGTGCGTCCCAGGCCCGCCGGCGCTCCAACAGACGTGGATCGGCGCTGGAATCCTCTTCGATCCGCAACGGTGCATCGACGGCCGCGCCGGCGTTCCACTTGCCCTTTGCTTCTAAGACGCTGCTCATGATCCGAGGGTCTCCCACACGCAACCATTACGTCGGATGAGTCTGCGAAGCCTGTCGTTGGATTGGAGCTTGGCTCTGAAACGCCTCGATCATGTCGCAGACGTAGCTGACCTGGAGCCCGGTGAGATCCAGTCCGCTGGGCAGCATGAGCCCGCGCTCGAAAAGGCGCCGAGCATGCACGGGCCTGTGACGCACGATCGAGTTGTCCGAGGTCAGGCTCGGCTGCAGGTGCAGCGGATAGAAGAACCGCCGGGTGGCGATTTCGCGGGCGTCCAGGAAGCGCGAAAGCCCCTCCGGGTCGTCGACCAGAATGCTGACCCGAAACGGCACGATCCGGCCGAAGCCGTTGGCGCCTAAGAAACGCACGCCCGGGCAGGATTGCAGTCGGTTGAAGTAGGCTTGCTGCAACTCATGCTTGCGTTGAATGCTGTGCTGAATCCGTTCCAACTGCACGACGCCGATGGCCGCCTGCAGGTCGGTAATGCGAAAGTTGTAACCCATGTGTTCGTGCACGAAACTGCCGCGGCGCAATCGCCCCTGATTCTTGAAATAAATGCATTCACGGGCGAGCTGTTCGTCATTGATCAGCAACGCGCCGCCTTCGCCGGTCGTCATGGTCTTGTCGGCGAAGAAGGAAATGCACCCGATCTCGCCGAACGTGCCCACATGTCGGTCGCCGCAGGTCACGCCCATGCCCTGGGCGGCATCCTCCACGACCAAGAGATTGTGCCGCTTGGCCAAATTCATTAGGGCCGGCATGTCGCAGGTCTGTCCGTAAATGTGTACCGGCATGATCGCTTTGGTCTTCTCGGAGATGCTGGCTTCGGCGGCCGCGACCGAAATGTTGCCGTCAAACTCGTCGACGTCCACCAGAACGGGCTTGGCTCCGGTCAACACGACGGACGACGCGCTGGCGAAGAACGTGAAGTCCGGGACGATCACCTCGTCGCCGGGTCCGACGCCGAGCACTTTCAGCGCGGCGAACAGGGCAAGCGTCCCGTTGGGTACCATGATCGCTCGCGTGCACCCGCAGTACTCGGCCAGCATGGCCTCAAGCCGTTGGGTCTTTTTCCCCTCGGTCACCCAGTTGTCCTCAAGCGTTTCGAGGACGCGGGCGATTTCGGCTTTTCCCAGTTGCGGGCTGTATTCGTTAATGCGCATGATCCAGCTCTCGTAAGCAGTTTGCCTCGTACCATTGCACCGTTTCGCGGATCCCCTCGCGAAGCGGCGTCGACGCGTGCCAGCCGGTTTGCTCGATGAATCGCGTTCCGTCCAGCAGTTTTTGCATCGCCCCGTCGGCGCGGTCGCGATCGAACACGAAGCGCCCGTCCCAGCCAACCACTTCGCGGATCATTTCCGCAAGTGCCGCGATGCTGACGCCGGTCGCGTTGCCGACGTTGAAGATCGGATGATCTCCTGGGAACCCGTTGGCTCCGGCGACGCGGCCGACGTAACAGGCGATGGCCGAGGCCGCGTCTCGCACGTACATCCATTCCCGAATCGGCCTTCCGCTTCCCCAAATGCATACTTCCGCAGCGTCCGTGCGCTTGGCGTCGACGATCTTGCACACCAACGCGCCGAGCGCATGGCTGCGCAGCGGATCAAAATGATCCTTGGGTCCGTAGAGGTTGGGCAGAATCAAGTGCGCGGATTCAAACCCGCAGGCATTGCCGTAAGTCTGACACAAACCCCACAGCATCTTCCGCGGCAGCCCGTACATGAGCACGCTGTCGTGTATCGCGCCGTCCCACCAGCCGGCTTCGCGATAGATTTCCTGGTGGCCGGGATAGGTGCAGTTGGGCATGATCGTGATCAGGCGCCCGGCGCCGGCGGCGCGCATCCCCGCCAGCAAGCCCATCGCGATGTTTACGTTGTCCTCAAACACTTCGACGGCGTGTTGCGCCACATACCCGATTCCGCCGACATGGGCGGCGCAGTGGACGATGAGTTCGGGATTGGCTTTGGCGAAGAACGCGGCGGCCGCGTCGGCGTCGCGAAGATCGACTCCGGTAGCGCGCGCGCAGATTTCGACGTCGTGTCCGTCGCCTGTCAGCGCAGCCGTCACGAACGACCCCAAGAATCCCGTACCGCCGGTAACCGCAATCCGCATACTGGCCTCATCCGCGCGTTCGCGCCCATTGTGCGGTGCCGCGTTCGCATGACACGGCAGCGCATCGCTTCCGATAAGAGGTCGCCACGGCGACCTCGCATAACGTATATGTGGGTTATCGGCACCTGGGATAGCGCGCTGGATTGACTTCCGGCACGGATTGGGAAAATGATAAGAGGAGGAGCGGTTGGCTGTCAGCTTTCAGCCATTGCGATTGCGTGTCTTGTCGAACATTCGTAGGGCGGCGACCGGGAGGCCGCGCGGGCTGAAGCCCGCAGCTAGGGGGAAAGCCCGCGGCTCGGGGGAAAGCCTGCGGCTCGGGGAGGCGGGGAGATCATGAAGGCGCTTTGCGTAGCCCGTGCCGTTAGACCGGCGCGCGAACGCTTCCAGACGGGCGCGGTTCTGTCTTGGCGACCGCTTTGGTAGCTGTCTTGGCAGGGCTCTTGGCGGTCTTCTTCTTGACCGATTTCTTGGCCGCCGTCTTGGTGGTTTTCTTGGTCGATTTTTTCTTGGCGGATTTCTTCCGTGCCTTCGACGACGCAGATTTCTTGGCCTTGGGGGCTCGAGGGTCTTTACCCTGATCGCGAAGCTTTTGCTCGCGGGCGCTCAGCAAATCCAACGCATCTTCCAAGGAAACGGTGGCCGGGTCCTTACCCTTGGGAATCGTGGCGTTGACCACGCCATCCGTGACGTACGGGCCGAAGCGGCCGTTCTTGACCTTGATGGCGTCTCCGCGGTCGGGATGCTTGCCCAACTCCGCCATGACGGCCGAGGTGGCTGATCGCCCGCGGCGTTTGGGTTGCTTGAAGAGTTCGATCGCCTGTTCCAGTGTGATCGTGCGCATGTGCTCGTGGTCGTTGAGACTGCGCGTATCGGTCGCACTCTTAATGTAGGGACCATACCGGCCGTCTTGAACGGTGACCATTTCGCCGGTATCCGGATGGTTGCCCAATTCCTTGGGGAACGAAAGCAGCAAGAGGGCGTCGTCCAAACTGAGCGATTCCATGGTCATGCTCGGCCACAAGCTCGCTCGCTTGGGTTCGGTGCCTTTCTTGATGGTCCCCTTGGGGGTGAGTTCCGGGTCACCCAGCTGAACGTAAGGCCCGAATCGTCCGGTCTTGAGGTAGACGGGCTGTCCGGTGGCCGGGTCATCGCCGAGCACCTTGTCACCTTGGGCTGCCTGCTCGATCAGTTCCATGGCTTTTTCGACGGTCAGCGCGTCCGGGGGAATGTCTTCGGGTACGCTGGCGCGTTGATCGCCGTCGCCACATTGCAGATAGGGTCCGTACCGACCTACGCGTACGACGATTTCGCTGCCGTCTTCGCAGGTGCCGATCGGGATGCACGATACCGCTCGGGCGTCGATGTCCTCGCCGCTGGTGGCGACCAGAGCCTTGAGTCCGACGCTGGCGACGCTTCCCTCGCAACCGTTTCCGTTGGTCTTGCCGAAGTAGAATCGTTCGAGCCAGGGCTCGGATTCCTGCTGACCCTTGGCGATAGCGTCGAGATCGTCCTCCATTTTGGCCGTGAAATCGTAGTCGACCAGGCTGGAAAGATGACGCGTAAGCAGATTGATTACGGCAAAGGCGGTGAACGTCGGGACCAGGGCGGTCGCTTTTCGCCAGACATAACCGCGGTCTTGAATCGTCTGGATGATCGAAGCGTAGGTCGACGGTCGGCCGATGCCCCGATCTTCGAGTTCCTTGATCAGGCTGGCTTCGGTAAACCGCGCGGGCGGCTGGGTCACATGCCGGCTGCCCTCCACGGTGATCGGGTCGAGTTGCTGACCTTCCGTGAGCGGGGGCAGCAGCTTTTCCTGATCTTCCAGTTCGGCGTCGGGGTCATCGGAACCCTCCACGTACGCGCGGAGGAATCCGGGGAATTTGATCACCTTTCCCGAAGTCGAGAAGGTGGCGGTTCCGTATGGGCCGGCCGATGCCTGAATCTTGACACTGGTGCGCATGCCTCTGGCATCATTCATCTGCGAAGCCACCGTGCGCTTCCAGATGAGCTCGTACAGACGAAATGCGTCGGTGTCGAGCTGGCCTTCAAGGCTTTTTGGAGTCTGGCATTCATCTCCGGCCGGGCGAATCGCCTCGTGTGCCTCCTGGGCGTTTTTGGATTTTTTCTTATACATGCGCGGGTGTTCGGGCAGGTACTCGTCTCCGTAAAGGCTTCTGACGCGATCCCGTGCCGCCTCGATCGCCTGAGTGGAGAGATTCGTCGAGTCGGTACGCATGTACGTGATGAAGCCGTTTTCGTAAAGGCTCTGCGCGACGCGCATGGTGCGCTGTGCACCGAATCTGAGTTTTCTTGCGGCCTCTTGTTGGAGGGTCGAAGTAATAAACGGAGGGTAAGGCCGCGTTGTAAAGGGTTTTTCGACAATGTTGCTTACGGTAAACGGCTCACGCCGCAGCCGCTCGGCGATGTCCGTCGCCTTGGAGCCGTCGAGCAGGGCAAGCTCGCGGCCTTCCACGAGCTTGCCGGTGTCCGAATCGAAATCCTTGCCGGTTGCCAGACGCTTGCCGTCCAGTTCGATCAAGCGCACGTCGAGCGACGCGGGCTGTTGCGTTCGCTCTTTCAGTTGGGCGTCGACGTCCCAATACTCCGCCTCGGTGAAGGCGATGCGCGCTCGCTCCCGTTCCACAACCAATCGCGTCGCCACGGATTGCACGCGACCGGCCGACAACTTCGGCCCGACCTTCCGCCAGAGCACCGGGGAAACTTCGTAGCCGAAGAGGCGATCGAGAATGCGCCGCGTTTCCTGCGCGCTGACCAGTCGTTCGTCGATATCTCTAGTGGTATCGGCCGCTGCCGTGATCGCAGCTTTGGTGATCTCATCGAACACCATCCGCCGTACGGGGCACTTGGGCTTGAGAACCTCCACCAAGTGCCAGGCGATGGCTTCGCCCTCGCGATCCTCGTCCGTAGCGAGGTATACGGCGGACGCGCCCTTCAATTGCGCCTTGAGTTTGGTTACTTGAGCCTTCTTGCTCGCCGGTATGATGTAGACCGGCTTGAATCCGTGATCCACGTCCACGCCGAGACGCGACCACGCCTCCTTCTTCAGCGCCGCGGGGATCTCGGCCGCCCGCGACGGCAAATCGCGGATGTGGCCGATCGACGACTCCACTACGAACCCTCTACCCAGGTACTTCGATATGGTGCGCGCTTTCGACGGGGATTCGACGACTACGAGGATGGTCCCATTCTTGGTGTTCGGTGAACCCATTAGCAATGTCTCCGGACGCGGACGCCCACGGCCTGTCCAGCAAATCCCGTGGTTCGGGCTGCCGTGAATGAATCGGCCAGGACTCGCGCGCCCGGTCTTGAGGCACGACTCCGACCTGTAATCCCGTATCCTTTTTGATCTAAATAGTTTGCGCCATCACCGGTCCATGTTGTGGTCCCTGCCGGAGCCCGCGCGGCCCATTCCACCGGGCAAACTCGGTCAGTCTTATCGACCGGTACGGCCCCGGGCTCCACCGCATCATTGTAGGCGCGTTATCGGGTCAAATTGGGGGATTTAGCAGGACTTTCGCGGAATGTCAAACCGATGACGGCTTGTTAAATCCGATGAAGACTGATATGGTACCGCGGTCGGCATGGGCGGTTCTGTCGGCCCGTTTTGACTATAACCTATTGTTTCGGATGGATTTACACACCAATGATTAAGTTCCTGCGGAAACACAACAAGAAGTTGCTGGCGGTCAGCCTGGTGTTTTTGATGATCGTGTTCATCGGAGGCAGCGCGTTGCAGAACCTGATGTCTCCGAAATTCAACCCGGTCTTGGGTCGGAGCGACCTCGGCAAGGTTACGCAGGCCGATATAAACGTCGCGAAGACGACGACGGGTATTCTCGAGCTGCTCGGCTACCAGTGGCAGTACCCGCTCGGCGCGCTGGCTAAGCCGCTTTCCGAGTTGGATTGGGTGTTGCTGAGCCGGGAAGTCGAGCGGCTGGGGATGACCCAACCCATTGAAGCCGCTCGCGCCTCCTTAGCCAAGGTCCGCACCGACGATCAGATTGAAATGCTCTGCCGCAAAAGGCGGCTCCAACCCGATCGCGTGTTCGCCGCCTTGGCCGAGTTGCTCTCGATCTCGCAGACCGCCCGGTCCCTGATCATGTCGGTCCCGCCCAGTGAGGCGGAGCTGCGCACCGCTGCGTTTAACGCATTGGACAAGATCAGTGTGAACGCGGTCGTCTTGCCGGGACGCGCCTTTATTGATGACAACGCCCCGGTTTCCGAGGACCAGCTAGCGGAGTTGTTCGAGAAGTACCGCGAGACCCAGCCCGGTCGGGGGCTCAATTTCGGCTATTTCGTACCGCCGGCTGTGAAGCTGCAATACATCAAAATTGACCGGGACAAGATCGCCCAGGCCATCGGAATCCCCAACTTGCAGCGTGAAGCGCGCAAGTATTACGACAAGAACAAGGCGGTGCGGTTCAAACGCATGCCTCAGCCGACCGCGCCGGATGAGGCACCGGCCGAGCCGCAGTCGGAGTTTCTTACCTGGGACGAGGCCAAGGAGGACGCGATCCGTGAAATCCGAAATCAACGAGCCGAGAACGTGGTCAATCGGATTGTCGCCTGGCTGATCGATTTCTCGACCGAGCCGTTCGTGGAAGTGGAGCGCGGTAAGGACGGCTACAAGGTGGCTCCGGAGGCGATTCGCAACAGCGGCTACTACGACGAGATCGTGGAGCAGATTCCCGAGAAGCTCCGTTTTCCTGGTGCGATCACGGTGGGCCAGACGGAGTACTTCCTGCAGCGTGACGCCGGAAGCATTCCGGAACTCGGCGGTACCTACGCCCGCGACGGACAAAACAACTGGTTGGGCGTACTGGGAACTGTGGTGTTTAGGAACAGATCGATCGTTCCCAAGGTGTACGATGTCCCCGGGGCCAGAACGGACGAGTACGTCTCGCTGCATCAGACCGCTTACTATCCGCTTTCCGACAACTACGGCAACAAATTCATCTGGCGCGTCGTGGACGTCCGACCGGCCCATGCGGCCGAAAACATCGAAGAGGTGCGCGAGCAGCTCACCAAGGACGCCAAGCTGAAGAGCGGGTTCGAGGATGCGTTGAACTACGCCAAGACGCTTTCGTTCTCCGCGGCGGACAGCAACCTGAAGGAGGCGTTCGAAAACGATGCGGATTTGCAGGAGATCGTCGGCAGTGCCGCCGGCGGCAGCATCCACTATACCGAGCCCGAACCGTTCGCCCGCGCCAGCAGCGCGAGCCTGGGGCGTACGCCCGATGGCCTGCGCGTCAGCTTTGGGACCATCAGCAATGAGGATGTCGACCGGTGTTTCGCCATGGAGCAGACCGGCGAGCGAGCCATTGTGATTACGATGCGGGGGTCCGCGACGGTCGCGGTTGTGGAGTTTGTCGAGCGGATTCCCGGTCGTGAGGATGAGTACGCATCGATGCGGTCGACGCTGCGGAACGAACTGGTGAGCCGACGCACCCGCGAGGCGATTGGAGGCTGGTTCGATAGCGAGCAGATTCAGGCGCGAACCGGCTACAAACGCAAAGGTGCCCAGTAAACGTCGGATCGCCGGGCCGCCTGCCTGAACGTGGCTGAGGCGCGGAGCAGGCCGCCGTCTTTTCGCAGCGGCGATGCGTTAGAGGGAGTGCAGATCACCGACAGGCTCGTGTCTGCTCCAGACAAAAAAAAGCAAATGTTCCATTTGCCTTCGCTGGTATTCGGTCCTAACAATAGTCAGCGCGGGAGCATTATTCATACCTCGTTACTCTCCCGCAGCAGCCGGTGGCCACGCCGTTGTGGCCCGTCCAACGCTGTTCGGAAAGGACGCACGCTTTATCATACAAGGCCGCGCTGATGGGGTGATCCTGTTGGGCGACCCGTCGCGATGAAGCCGGCCACCGTAAGGCTGTGCCGGGGTCATCAGCGCGGTTGCCAACGTGGGGCCCCCGTTGCACCAAGCCAAGATGGTCTCCCTCTCCCCCCGATCGCGTCGCGTACTTCCCTGAGCGACGCGGACAACCCCAGCGCCGCATTCGTTTGCCTCACAAGCGAATGCGGCGCGGCCCTTTTTACGGGCGCGGATCCTTTCTTACAGAATCAGACGATTGATCGTGGGTCTGGGCGTGATGGCCACCCAAGCGGCGCGGCCCGTGGCATGTGGACGCACGAGTGGTACGAAGACTTTGAGCCCACGGCTCGGATGGGGGGTAAGCTGCCTCGGGAGGCCACGTGGGCTTCAAGCCCGCGGCTCGGGGGCCGCGCGGAGCCCGCGGCTCAGGCGCGGAGCGGATCGCGAACGGGAGGCTGATCACGGTGGCCCGGCGTGGCGAAGGCGCCGTGTGGCAAAGCACCGGGTTACGATGGCGCGGCGTTGCCGTTGGGTTCATCGCCGTCGAGTGCGGTGTCGGGAGATCTTTCTTCGGCGGGCGCGGTGCCGGCGGATTCTACTTCATCGGGCGCGTCGTCGGGGTTTCTGAAGAGCGCGATGCTGGCGGTGAATCCGTGCACGAAGTTCTTGCCTCCTACGGGTCCGAACTCACCGCCGCAAAACGCCCCGGCCACCGGGACGTCGCCGACTTCCTCCGTGAGCGCTCGGGCGTCGTGATTGGGGTAGGGCCACATGTTGGTGCCGCGGCCGTTGCATCCAAAGATCAAGGCGCCTCGGTAGTGGCGATCGGCGATGGCACCGAGCAGATTCCTCAGATCCTCGTCGGCGCTGGCCGCGTCTCGAACGTGAAACTGGACGGTCGTGCCGGTGCGTACGTATCCCTGGACGCCGACGGCTCCGCTGCGCCGATCCACGCCAACGATGTTTTGAACCAGGAAGTCGCCTCGGCCGAAACGCCGCAAGTGTTCGTCGATGACGCGCCCGACGAAGAGCGACTCGCGGGCGAGTTTTTCATCCTCGTCCGGCAGGTTGATCAGAACCTGATGCAGTTGCTCCAAGACCGGCTTGCCGCCGAGTTCGTAGATGACGTTGCGGTCACCCCGGGTGATGACGAAGGATTTGCCGATGGGCCGACAGCCTTGCGAAACCACCGTATCCACCTCGAAAGCGCCGGTCAGCGAGACGCCGACAATCCCTTCGCGGGAAATTTCACCGTTGAGGATCAAGCGGTTCTGTCGCGGGGCGTGGCCGGCGCTCGCCACGCCGCCGGCGAGACGGGCTTTGGGGCAAAACCGATTGGTCTTTTCCACGAAGTCCTGAATGTCAATGCGAAATGGATCGCCCAGAGCCAGGAAGAATGGATGATTCTCGGGCGATACGCCGACCAGATGCTCCCAGTCGAACGGGGTGTTGGCGGCTGCGAGCTGCTGTTGGCGTAGGTGAAACGGGCGGATTTCGACGCCCGGCATCGATCCGACAAGCAACGACATGGACGGCGCCCGCTCGATCTCGCGACCGACGCCGATCGTCGCTTCGGTCGTGCATCCCAGTAGGACCGCTCCGGGAAAGGTTTCACCGATCCGCTCGACCACATCACCGAGCTCGTCCTCAAAATGGGCGGTGCTGAAGAGCACGCCCAGATCCACCATGCCCGCTGTAATGGCACGATCAATCGAGTCGAGAAGTTCCTGTACGGCTTGCTCGGCCGTGCGGGCTGCTGAAATGGAGGAGGCAAATCGCATGTTAGGGTCTTGGCCGCCAACCGTTGGTCGTCAGGTCAAGCTCTCGACCTTTTCCAAGGAAGAGAATAGAGGACCGCTACTGAAGTACGTGGGGCCACCAGGTTATTCCCACCCCCACGCGCAATCAGGTCGAAGTCCGAGTATACGCCTTTTGCCTGCCACGACGCCAGACCACCGGGTTCGACAATTTCGTGGAACCTTTCGCCGCATGGCGGTTCTAATAAGATGCCGGGACAAATGTTTATCTTAGTGTCGTCGCTGTCCGGCGGCCAAATGGGAGGATTCGCCATGATGATGTCGGCCAACGTAGACCGCCGCCCCTTCTGCTCATGCTGCTTGTTTGCTGTAGTCGTGCTCGTTGCGGCGACCGCCGTATCGGCACGCGAGGGCGATTCCACCGCGCTGACCATCTACAGCAGCGCCACGCCCGGCGCGGTCTCTCCGGAGCTGTATCGTCCCATTCCCGGCGGACGCAACGTCACACCCAATTACGCCCAGATGATTCCCGGCTACGCCATCATCAAGCAAGAGCGGGATCTGATGCTCGACGGGGAACGCTCCACGATCCGCTTCACCGATGTGGCCGCCTACATCGAGCCGACTACGGTGGGCTTTACCTCGCTGACCGATCCGACCGGTACGCAGGTGATCGAGCAGAGCTACGAATTCGATCTCGTTAGTACGGAGAAGCTGCTTCAAAAGTTCTTGGGCAAGCCGATTACCGTCGTGCAAGCGCGCGGCGACGGCGTCGAAACCCAGTCCGGGAGGCTGCTCAGCGCCGACGGCGGCATCGTGTTGCAAAACGCCGATGGCGGCGTGCAGATCATCCGCAGCTACACCGACGTGCGGCTGCCGGAATTGCCCGGCGGGTTGATCATCAAGCCGACGTTGGTTTGGGACGTGCTCGCGAAAAAGCCCGGCAAGCAGCGCGTGCGCGTGACCTACGAAACCAAGGCCATGACCTGGTGGGCCGATTACAACGTGGTCTTCTCCGAAGGTAAGAACGCCAACAGCGGCCTGCTGGATATCGGCGCGTGGGTTACGATCATCAACAAGTCCGGTGCGACGTACCCGGACGCCCGGCTCAAGCTCATCGCCGGCGACGTCCACCGCGCCCCGCAACCCCAACCGCAGTATAAAGCCCGGCGGCGGATGGAAACCTTCGCCATGGCCGATGCGGCGGGCGTGGCCGGGTTCCAGGAAAAAACCTTTTTCGAATTCCACCTCTACACGTTGGGCCGACCGACCACCCTGCCGGATAATGCCACGAGGCAGATCGAACTGTTTCCCACGGCCCGCCAAGTGCCCTGCGAGAAGGTGATGGTTTACTACGGTCTGCCCGGCGCCTATCGCGGGTTTTTCTCGACGCCGCGAACCGATCGCAACTTCGGCGTTCAATCCAACAAGAAAGTCGACATTTACTTGCGCTTCAAGAACGAAAAGGACATCGGCATGGGCATGCCGCTGCCCTCAGGCCGGATTCGCGTAAGTAAGCGTGACGAGGCCGACGGCACGCTCGAATTCATCGGCGAAGACACCATCGACCACACGCCCAAGAAGGAAGAGGTACTCATCAAGCTCGGCAGCGCGTTCGACGTTGTGGGCGAGCGCAAGCAAGTCGATTTCAGCGTCGACAATCGCCGCGACACGATGACCGAAACCATCGAAATCAAGCTCCGCAATCACAAGGACGAAGCCGTCAAGGTGATCGTCAAGGAAAACCTATACCGCTGGACGAATTGGAAGATCACCGAGTCCACAAAGCGGCAGAACAAGATTGACTCGCGGACCATCCACTTTCCGGTGGAGGTTCCTGCCGATGGCGAGGTGACGATCAAGTACACCGTCCGCTACACCTGGTAGCGGCGCGTTACCCGACCGGCTTGGCACTCTTGATGAAGGCCTTGATCGCGTCGGCTGATTTCGCCATGGCGGCGCTGGGACCGATGGCTTTGACGAAGTGCGGGCCATTGGCGTGCTTGACAATTGCGTTGATCATGCGCCGGCCGGACGCCGCCGCGCCGCCACTCATGCCCGCGCTGATCGTGCCTTCAAGATCGACCAGAATCACCTGAACCGCCCCGAGGTTGATGTTCTCGATCCTGGCGTCCGCGCGGGTCATCGGGCTGCCATCCGGTTTTTTGACCTGAGACACCCATCGCTTGATGTTGAAGTCGTCCATGCCCTCGCGACCGCGCATGTTGGGGTAGTGGGTTACCCGCACGGTGCAGCCCGCGCCATCGCCGGTCAACTTGTACGAGGCTTTCGCCGCCAGCGGCCCGGGTTCGACCACCTGCGGCACCCAACCGGCGGGCACCGTAAACGAAATGCCCCCGTGCGTAAGCACGTTGCCCTTCGCGCCGGCGGCGGCCGCCGGGGCGCTGGGTGGCGCAGATGCGGGCGCCTTGGTCGCGGCCACGGCTTTCGCCGAGGTCGCGGCCGCATGGCTGGCGGCAGGCGAGGCAGGTTTCGCCGGCTTGGGCGGCTGCTGTTCTTCCTGACACCCGCTCCCCATCCCGACAACCATTGCCGCCAGGCAACTCCAACGAACCAGAATTGTGATCTTCATCGGCCTGTGCTCCATCACCATTGATCATGCCAAGTGGCCGGATACGTCCGACCCGGCACATGGCCGGATTGTATCGTCGATTGCCGAAGCCGCGAACCAGCGGCATGGTTCATCCCCGAGGGCGAGGGTGTGGCGGGCGGAGCATGACGGCATGGGCGCCGGTGAGTCTGCGTCGGCGTACTCATCCCGTCACGACGGTTTCGGACCGGGTGTATGGCACTTGTAGATGATGAAGCGCTGTTCTTTTCTGCAGCCCTTCAGGTTGCGGGAAAGGAGGGCGCGTGCGCAATTGCCTGAAGTGTCATCCGCCATGCCACATTCGCTGGTCACAGGTGCCTCTGCCTGTGCCCAGGGCCTGTGCTCGCGTGCCCGATGCCGATTTTGCCCCTTGATGGGTGCGGGTCTATAATGGCACTATGGGAGAATCGCGAGATTACTACGAAATACTCGGAGTGCCGCGGACCGCGAGCGCGGAAGAACTCAAGAAGGCCTACAAACGCAAGGCCAAGAGGTATCATCCCGATCGCAATCCCGACAATCCTCAGGCCGATGCGAAATTCAAAGAAGTCCAGCAGGCTTACGATGTGTTGAAGGATGCGGAGAAGCGGGCCCAGTACGATCAATTCGGCCAGGCCGGCGTGGGCCGCGTCCAAACGCGCACCGGCGGTCAGCGGGTCTATGAGTGGGGCGGCGGTTCGAGCGTAAACGTGGACGATCTGGAGGACTTGATGTCTGCGTTTGGCGGTGGAGGAGGGGCCAGCATCTTCGAGGAATTGTTCGGAAGCGGGGCACGCGGCAGGCGACGCCGCGCCCACCCAGAGCGCGGCCACGACGAGGAGCATCGAATCCGACTGACTTTTGATCAGGCGGTGCATGGCACGACGGTGTCGCTTACGCTCCACTCGGCGCAAAACGGGCAGGGCGAGGCGCTGGAGGTCAAGATCCCCGCCGGCGTCGACAATGGGCAGAAGATACGCCTTAAGGGCAAAGGCGGGCGAGGCGCCGGTGGTGGTTCGCCCGGAGACATTATCCTGGTTTGCAACGTTCAGGCGCACCCCTATTTCACAAGAGACGGAGCGAACATCCTGCTCGAAGTGCCCGTCTCCGTGACCGAAGCGGCCCTTGGGGCGGCGATCGACGTCCCCACGATCACGGGACGCGCTACCGTGAAACTCCCGCCGGGAACCCCGAGCGGTTCGAAGCTGCGTTTGGCCGGCAAGGGGTTGCCCGCCAAGCGCGGCCGCAAAAAAGGCGATCAGCTCATCGTCATCAAGATTTGTCCACCGCGCCGACTGACCAAGACCCAACGGGCGTTGTGGGAGAAGCTGCGGGATGTGGATCAGGAGAATCCGAGGAAGTCCTGTGCCTGGTACGGGGGGGGGCGGTGATGGCCGCCGACTCGCTGGGAAGTGATCAGCGCCGAATTCGGCGAGGCATTCTGGTGCTGGTGGGTGGCGTGCTGCTGGTCCTGTGGGCTTGGGGCAGTTGGATCTACCGCTCCTCGGCGGAAGCGGAGGCGCTGGCGGCCACGAATGCCGGTGCCCGAGACTCGGTGAATCCCACCGATCTGGGCCAGCCTGTTTCCGCGCTGGGCACGTTGCTGGTTTACGTCTTGATTCTGGTTGCGGTTGTCCTGATCGGCTCCCTCGTGCTGGGCCGCAGCATCCGCCGGTATTTCGGACACACACGCAGGACTCGATCTGGACAGACTCCGGCCGGCGACATCTGGTCACAGCACCACCTTTCCGAAGATGGATATCATGCATCAGACCCTCAAGAGCGGGAGTAGTCATCCGACACGCTTGTTTTGACGAATTCGCAGAGTCATGTAGGCCGGCCGCCCTCGCCGGGGCGGGTGCCCGGACGCCGCGGAGCGCCACTGTGCCGCACGGGCTGTCCCATCTGAACCGGGCGACTTGAAGGCGCCGCGCCAGGGAGTTTGGGCCAACATGCATCTTAACGACACGGTGGCCCTTGTGACGGGAGGAGCGCGACGTGTTGGGCGTGCGATTGCACTGGAGTTGGCCCGCGCGGGCTGCAACGTAGCGGTCCATTGCCGGAATTCCAGGGATCACGCTGAGGCCTTGGCGGCGGATGTGGCACGGCTGGGTCGTCGGGCCGTCATCATCGAGGGTGATCTGTCCGACGCACAGACCTGGCATGCCATCGTGCAAGCAGCGGTGAAACCGTGGGGCCGGCTTGACATTCTGGTCAACAACGCGGCCCTGTTCCTCCACGGCAAGTCCGATAATCTGACCGGCTTCGACCCGGCGAGTTGGGAGCGGATGCTTCGAATCAATCTTCTGGCGCCGATGGGCCTCGCCCATCACGCCGCCCCTCATCTTCGCGCCTCGGGCAGCGGACGAATCATCAATCTGCTGGACATCGCCGTGGATCGGCCCTGGACCGATCATTTATCCTACGTCGCCTCCAAGGCCGGCCTTGCCGCCATGACTCAATCCTTGGCGAGGCTGCTGGCCCCTGACGTGTGTGTCAATGGCGTCGCCCCTGGCGTGGCCGTCTTTCCGGAATCCTACGGGGAGTCGCTGAAGCAGAGAATCCTCGACAAAATACCGCTGGATCGCCCTGGTAGCCCGGATGAGGTCGCGCGGGTTGTCCGGTTTCTTGTCCAATCCGCTGATTACATCACCGGAGAAATCATCCGCGTGGACGGGGGACGGCACTTGGTCTAGGGTCGAAGGTCGAACGTCGAAGATCTGAGGTCCAAGGTCGAGCGCGGCTTGGGGTGGCGCTCGCCGGAATCTCCGTCTGACTGATCGTTATTGCCTTTTTCTGGGCGCAGCGGCACTTGGTTCAGGCCGACGATCCGGCGCTATGGGGTCGCGACTTGAAGCCGCCTTCATTGAAACTACAATAAGGTGCTCGGCGGTTCTGATGTCGGCGAGCGGGACCGTCCTGTTTCGAGTGGGGAGGCGGCCCGGCCTGGGAAGCGTCGGATGCCGCCGCTAGCTGAAGAAATGGAATCGAATCCCGCCTGAGGGGAGGACCGACCGACTTTGTCAGATGGATCGCCACAGACCAACGATGCGGCGGAGGAAAGCAGCCCGGCGCCGACTGAATCTCGATCCAAGAAGATCGACAAGTACTTCCGCGCGATGAGCAAGCACACCGCGTCGGATTTGCATATGAAAGCGGATACGCCCTGCAAGTTTCGGATGAAGGGCGCGATCCGGAACATCGACAATCAGCCGCTGACCCACGAACAGATCGAAGCGATGATGTTCGAGCTGCTGACTGACAAGCAGATTGCGCGGTTTCGGCAGGTGGGTTCGCTGGACTTTGCCTACCAGCTCGGGGCCGGCGACCGATACCGGATCAACATTTTCCTGCAGCGTGGCAAGATGTCCGTGGCCGCCCGCCGCGTGCCTCGGGAAATCCTCTCCATCAAGGAGCTGCATCTTCCCGAAACGCTGGCGGATCTCACGCGGCTCCATCAGGGATTGGTGCTTTTTGCCGGCATCACCGGTAGTGGCAAGAGCACGAGCATTGCGGCCCTTTTGGAGGAGATCAACCACGTCCGCCCTTGCCACATCGTCACCGTCGAGGATCCGATTGAGTTTCTCTACGACGACAAGAAGGCCTTCATCAATCAACGCGAAATCGGTCTGGACGTCGAGAGCTTCTCCGAAGCCCTTAAGTTCCTCATGCGGCAAGACCCCGATGTCATCTTGATTGGCGAGCTGCGTGACGAAGAGACCTTCGGGGCGGCCATCACGGCGGCGGAAACGGGGCACCTGGTCTTCGGGACGATTCATGCATCGAGTGCGTCCGCGACCATCGGACGTATTCTCGAGCTTTTCCCCGAAGAGGCCAGATCCATGGTTCGCACCTCGCTCGTGTTCAATCTTCAGGCGGTGGTGTGCCTGAAGCTCTTGCCGGGCCTCAAGCCGGAGGCGCCCCGGATTCCGGTGTGCGAGATCATGCGGTCCAACAGCTCGATCAAGAAGTTGATTGCCGACGAGCGAGACAGCGAAATTGGCGCGGTCATTCGAAACTCGTATCATGAGGGAATGATAGACTTTACGGAGTCGCTCTGGCAGATGGTCGAGTCGGAAAACATCTCCGTCAAAACGGCCTATGCCGCGGCGCCCAACCCGGATGAACTCAAGATGCGTCTGAAAGGGATTTCCGTCACCAGCGGCGGAATCATCGGTTAAGCCCGACCGGACAATGACGCCGGTCCGTTCTAGTTGATGCGGTTGATCGTCGACGCTTATGGATTCAGTACTCCTGCTGCCCATGCTGGCCTACATTCCCGATGGAAGCGGCTACATCAGCCTGCCCAAAGTTGGGATCGTGGTCGTGCTCCTTTTCCTCTGGGCGCTCGCCGCGCAGTGGGTCGACCGAGATACCAACGTCGTAAAGACCAAGCGCGAACACTGGAACATGATTGTTCTGGTCGGCGGCTTCGTGGGGTTCTTCGTGCTCTTCACGGTTCCCTGGCCGGGCGTGCTGTTTGGCGTTGGGATCGCGTTTTGGGCCATTCTGGCCGGGGGCGCCCTGGTCCTCTATGTGCTGCATCGCAATGGGCGGGTGGTGCCGTCGGCGCGCATTTTGACCATCGACCACGCCAAACGGGCGATCAACGCCCTGATGGGGGACCGTAAGAAATCGGTCGACAAAGGCATGAGGGTCAGCATCGAGGACCACGAAGGCAAATTCATCGAACGCCCCGATGACCCCGAGCGACTGCATGAGTATGAGGCCGTCCAGGATTTCCTGTACGAGATTCTCTGGCGGCGGGCCACCGACGTGGACATGCTCGCCGGCAAGCAGAAATATCGTTTGGTGTACAACATTGATGGGGTCGCCATCGAGCAGGAAGACGGATTGGAGTTGGAGACCGGGGAACGCGTGTTCCGCTTTTTGAAGCGGGCGGCCGGATTGGACGTTGAGGAGCTGCGTCGTCCGCAGAAAGGGCGGATTCTTGCTGCGTTGCTCAATCACAACGGCAATCCGGGCCATACCGAAGTGCACACTTCCGGCACGACCGCCGGCGAACGGATGCGGCTCAAGATTCAATCGGGTCCGGCCATCTTCCGCCTGCCCGACTTGGGCATAGCGCCGCCCCGATTGGAAGCCTTGCGTGAGTTGCTCGGCAAGTCGCGTGGCCTGCTGGTGATCAGCTCCACGCCGCACAACGGTGCTTCCGCGACCCAATATGCCATCCTTAAGAGCCACGACGTGTACATGCACAACATTCACGCGCTGGAACGTCGTTCTATGATCGACCTGGACAATATCACGCAGCAAATCTACGACGGTGCCAACACCGACGTCGATTACGCGCGCATGCTTCAGACGGTGCTCCGGCGTGAACCGGACATCGTTCTCGTTGCGGACTGTGATGATCGCGAAACCGTTCTCGTGGCCGCCAAAGCCGCCAGCGAGGACCGCAAGATATATCTGGGAATGCAGGCCAAGGATTGCTTCGATACCCTGGCTCGGTTGCTCAAGTACCTCGATGATCCCGAGTTGCTGAGTCGAAGCCTGATAGGCATCCTCAATCAACGGCTCGTCCGAAAGCTCTGCGAGGAATGTCGCGAAGCCTACAAGCCCGATGAGAAAACGCTCAAAAAGCTCAACTTGCCGTCCGAGAAGATCGAGCGCTTCTACCGTCCGCCAAGTGAACAGCGCGTCGACAAGAAGGGCCGGGAAATCGTCTGTTCCGCTTGCCAGGGGACAGGCTACATCGGACGCATCGGCGTCTTTGAGCTGCTCATTGTAGATGAGCTGATCGCCAAGATGATCGCACACGGTTCGCCGCTCAAGGCGATCAAGGCCCAGGCCAGAAAGAACAAGATGTACTACCTGCAAGAGGAAGGCCTGCTCAAGGTGATCGACGGGACCACCAGTATGAATGAGGTGCTTCGGGTGCTGCGTACCACGGAATAGCCTGTAGGGGATCGTACCATTATGCTGTTCGCGCTCTCGCTTTTTATCCTGCTGGCTTCGATTGCCTTGTTTCAGTCGACGCACGGGTTCTTCAGCGCGCTGATCATGATGGTGTTGGCCATCTGCTGTGCTGCGACCGCCGTTGGAACCTACGAATGGGTGGCTGTGACCTGGATCGCGCCCATGTGGAAGCCCGGCTATGCGGCCCCCATTGCGCTGGCCGGCGTCTTCGCGATCCCCTTGGGCATCCTGCGTCTCGCCGCGGACAATGTTGTGCCCCGCGCCCCCCTGCTGCCCAGTTGGATAGACCGCCTGGGCGGAGGTGCCTGCGGATTCATCACCGCGATGATCATGACCGGAATCCTGGCGACCAGCCTGCAGATGATCCCGTTTAACAACGGCTCTATCTTCGGATACGCCCGCGTACCCATTCACCCTACGACCAAAGCCGAGGACGGCCCCGACCCGAAACCGCCGGAGCCGAATGCCCCGGAATCGGAGCTCTGGCTCAAGCCGGATCGCTTTGCCGTCGCGCTGGCCGGCTACATGTCGCACGGCTTGTTCAGCGACCGCCGCGACTTCCTGGCGGACAATCCGGATTTGATCCAGGCGGCCGGGTGGGGCAACGCGGCCCCGGCCATCGCCGCACGCTACGCGCCGCCGGGTTCGATCGCCGTCGTCCGGACGGAGCCCGTTCGGTTGGTCTATCGCTTCGTGCCGGCGTCCGGGCGGGACGGCTCGCCGACCTATGAGCCGCTTCCTCCTCGGGACGGATATGGGCTCCAGATGGTTCGGGTCCAACTCAAACGCGAAGCCCGGCTCGATGCCAAGTCGCACATTTTCACGCTGCGTCAATTCCGCCTGGTGGGCATGAGGCACGGGTCCGACCATCTTGAGCAGTATTACCCGATCGCCATTCAGCAGGAAGAACCAACGACGCCCAACCGGCACATCAAGATACGCAAATTCGGCCGGTATGGTGATTGGCCGGTTACGGAGTTTCCCTACAGGCCGCGCACCGGCAACAACGCTGAGGTGGAGGTTGTGTTCGAGCTCCCTGAAGCGTTTCGACCCGAGTACATAGAATACAAACGAGCGGCGCGAGCCCGTCTTTCCTTCGATAGCGATGGCGGCGGTACCTCCGATGGGAACGCTTCCACAACGAGGAAGCCGACCCGTGCGGATTCATCGGGGGGGGCAGGCGGCAGTGCGGCAGCCACGCAAACTGCTTCATCCAAGTCTTCGACGGCCACCGGACGGAAGCGGCGTTCGCGTCGGGGCGGCAACATCCGCGGAGTGGCTGCCCGATCGACGGGTTCCCATTTTGGCGACGCGATGCCGGTTACCCTCAAGAAGTATACGCGGCACCCGAGCACGGAGATCACGTCCGGCGCGTTGGTGGGCGGCCACTTGATTGCCTACGTGGATCAGCAAGAGGGTGGTACTGATCCCGAGGTGGCTCGGTTCAAGGTTCCCGATGACAAGCGGCTGTTGCACCTGAACACCGAGCAGCTCCAAAGCGGCAGCGGCCTTGGGAAAATTATCTCCCAAACGGTGCAGACGCTTCAAAACTATTTCGTTACCGACGCCAAGGGCAATCGGTACAAGGTTGTGGGCAAGTACGCCCTGGCCGACGTCGACGGTCGGCGCGTTTGGGAGATTCAGTACTTCAGCAATCCGACAGGTTCCATCGGTGGATTGGGTAAGTTCGACAAGATTAAGTCCCGCCACATCACCGGCGACTATCGATTCTCGTTGTTGTTTCTGGTCGACCCCGGGGCGCGCATCGTTTCATTCAGCACCGGTGGCTCCGCCACGCGCCAGGAAGACCTGGACACCGAAAACCTCGTCGCGCCCAAGTAGCTTGGCGGTGCTGTGTGTCCGCCGGCCGTCTCGCCTGCCCGTTCGTAACTGTCTACCTTTTAAGTGTTTATGGTGTGTTTGTTCGTCGCGCACCGTGACGCCGGGTCTCCCGCGGTAAGCTTACGGGCCCGCCAAGCTCCATCTGCCCGATCCGTACTTGACAAGGGCTATCTTTATGATATAATAACAATAGCATAAAGATAAAGGAGATCCGAAATGACGACGACTGAGATTGATCGAAAGACATGGTCCGGCTGGCCGGTCCTGGGGGTGTTGCTCGTTTTGCTGGCGGGTCTGATCGCGTTTTGGATTTGGGCGGCGCGGAATCTTCCCGGGCCGCGCTGGTGCATCCCCGGCGGATTCGTGTCGCTTGTGTGGGTTTTCCTGTGGTTCGGGTTTTTCACGCTGCAGCCGAACATGGCGGCCGTGCTGGTGTTGTTCGGCAAGTATGTGGGTACGGAAAAGACCTCGGGGTTTCGATGGGCGAATCCTCTGCTGTTGAAGAAAAAAGTGTCGCTTCGCGCGCACAACCTGAATGGCGAAAAGATCAAGGTTAATGATCTGCGGGGCAACCCGGTCGAGATCGCCGTGGTCGTGGTCTGGCGTGTGACGGACACGGCGCAGGCGACGTTTGACGTAGAGGATTACGAAGACTTCGTGCGAATACAGAGCGAATCGGCACTCCGCCATTTGGCCATGGCCTATCCGTACGACACGTTCGAGGGGGATACACAATCGCTCCGTGGTAGCGTGGACGAGGTCTCCTCGGCCTTGCAGCGGGAAGTGCAGGAGCGCATCAACCGTGCCGGCGTATTGATCGAAGAGGCGAGAATCAGCCACCTGGCCTACGCGCCGGAGATCGCGGGTGCCATGCTGCAGCGCCAACAAGCCGAGGCGATTGTGGCCGCGCGAAGCCGGATCGTCGACGGGGCCGTGGGGATGGTGGAAATGGCATTGCACAAGCTCGATGAAAACGACGAGATAAACTTGGACGAAGAGCGCAAGGCCAGCATGATCAGCAACCTGCTGGTCGTGTTGTGCGGCCATCAGGAAGTTCAGCCGGTGGTCAACACGGGGACGATGTATCACTAGCAGCGTGTCAAGAAACGGGGTCTTTGGTGTGGTGCCGGCTTCCGGCCGGCGAGAACGGGCGCATCGTATGTCCAAGTGAGCCGGCGCCGGCAGCATCACCGGCAAGATGCCGGTGCCCCAATGCTTCAACAGGCTGCTGGGACGGCTGCACAAACGGCGAGCATGCTCTGACCGAGGAGGCCTGGATGGCTTCACGCAAATCGTTCCTATTGAGATTGCCGCCGGAACTCATGGATGAGCTCAACCGCTGGGCCAAGGATGAGCTGCGCAGTCTCAACGCACAAATCGAGTACCTGTTGCGCGAAGCCTTGCGCAAGCAGCGCCGAACGAAATCGGAGCCCCGGGAAGCGGAGTGAGCATGTCGTGCGGCGCATACGGCGTCTCGGGCGTCAATCCGGCTTGTTCTCCGAGGCCGGGGCGTCGTTGGCTTTCTTGGTTTTCGACTCCTTGCTCTTGGGGGTGCGATCCGTGAAGGCTACGCCTTTGGGCACCTTGAATTGGAAGTGGTTGGGACGAAACGTCGGGTTGATCCCCATTTCTTCCACGGCCAGCGTATTGAAGCGATGGTTTAGCCGGTCGTCAATATGGAACCGGAGTACCACGCCGACGGCCTTATCCACATGATAGGTCACGACGGGGTTGCCCGATTGCGGGCGAGCCTCGAACACGTAGCAATCGTGCGTGCCGAGCTTCTCGTCCGGCATTAGCTGATAGATGTCAAAATTCTCGAGCTCGGTGAAGAACTGCTCCGCGCCCATGTGCGGAAGCCGGTTGAACTCCACCGCATCTTTGTAAACGTGTTCCTTAGAGCCGCGCTTTTGGTGGGTGTATACGGACGAACCGTCTGAGATCATCAGAGCCCAGTCGGAGGGGCCGCTCACATGCGTTTGCCCTGGAATGGGAACGGATTGGGTCCGGCGCTCGGCGCGCACATAGGCCACGCCATCCTTCTTGAGGTAATCATACGTTCCGCCGCCTTCCGTGCGCTCCAGTACATCGGCTCGCTCAAACTCTCCTTCCGTCGCAATGTGAAGCGTAATCGCGTGCACTTTCGCCCAGCTTCCGAGCAATTCCTTCTTGGCGGACTCGTAGCGGACGCGGTCTCCGGCGGGTTGGGTTCCCTCGGCCGACGCCGCGTCGTCATTTGGGGCATTCGACGGCGGCGGGGGGACAGCCCCTGGTTGACCGCAAAAAGCGCCTTCCGGCGCGCCGCACACGGCGACGAGACCGGCCCATATCGCCCATTGATACGTGAATGGTTTCATGTGTAGCCACACTCCGCTTGCGTACGTCCCCGCCGGGCTGACCATCCGTCACGGATTTCTTGGATGTTCGACTCGGCGACCGGGCGAGCCGCATCCACGACATTCGCGAATCGTACGCTATTATAGGACATGAACCACGGTGAGGGTATCGGTGGCGGCGAACTTCATGGCGGCGAGGCGTCGCGTGCCGGGGAGTCCAGGGCGACGCCGCATAACATGTGAGCCCAAGGTTCGGGCGACAACGGCATTTGAAGAGGAACCGGCGGATGTCCAGTGAAAGACAGCAAACTTTGGATCGCATTCTCGACCGTCGGGTCAGTGCGATCATTCGGACTCAAAGCAAACACATGGCTGGGGACGCCATGGCCGCGGCCGTGGACGGCGGATTCGAGCTGGTCGAGTTCACGCTTACGACACCGGGGGCGCTCGAGTTGATCTCGGAATTCGCGAGCCGACCGAATCTGGTCGTAGGCGCTGGAACCGTCATGTCGGCGGATATGGCGCGGGACGCGGTTTCCAGCGGAGCGCGGTTCTTGGTCTCGCCCCTTTGCGATCCTGACGTGGTCCGGGCGGCCGCGGACTTGGGGGTGGTCGTTATTCCGGGGGCGCAAACGCCGACCGAGATGCATCGTGCCCACACGATGGGTGCTGATTTGATCAAGCTCTTTCCGGCGCCCTTCGGCGGAGTCGATTTTGTCCGGGCGGTCCGCGGCCCCTTACCTCATCTGAAGCTGTTTCCAACCGCAGGCGTGGATGCCGACAACTTTCTGGCCTATTTCGACGCCGGCTGCGCGGGAGCCGGCTTTGTTCGTTCACTGTTCAACCTGGACGATTTATCGGCCGGTTCGTTTGATGCGATAAGGCGCCGCGCTGCGCTGATCATCGCCCGTCTTGAGGCATGGAAGAAGCGGCGCTGAGCGTTCTCGTGCTCGCTTACGCCTCGGGTTACCGGACCCTCGCCCCTCTTGGCCGCTGCCTGATGCGCGCCGTTCCAAGTGGCCATGTCCTGGAAACTTGCCAGGCGGATTTTCCGATACTAACAAGGGAAGAACGGTATCGCCTGCGACGGGGCTTGATCGGAAGACCAGACAATGAGCAATCTACTCCGGGTGTGTCTCTACGATTGTGAGACCGACCACAGCGAAGAATTGGCGGCGCAAATTGGATCGCTCAATTTTGTCCGGCTCATTGCCGTCGTATCCGATGAGGACGAGCTTGCCCACAAGCTGCAGAGCGGTGATGCCAACCTGGTCTTCTTCCATTTGGATTCTGATCCGCCGCGCATTGTGGATGTGATCGAATCCGTCTCGACGCGTTTTCCGGATTTGGCGCTCATCGCGATCAGCCACCAGACGAACCCCGAGGCGATCCTCGCGCCAATGCGCGCCGGCTGCGATCAGTTCGTGTGTGAGCCGATCGTTCATGAGGATCTGGCAGCGGCGGTCGCTCGTGTGGCCAGCAAGCGATCCCTTGCGACGACGTCGAGCCGCTGCATTTGTGTCACGGGGGCGAGCGGCGGCGCCGGGGCCACGACGCTGGCCGCCAATCTGGCGTTGGAGATCGCCTCGCTTACCGAAAGCGAGTGCGCGCTGGTGGATATGGATTTCCAGTTCGGTGATTTGGCGTCGAGCTTCGACTGCGTACCGAAATACACGTTCTACGATCTAGCCGCCGCGACGTCCGACATCGATCGAACGATTCTGAGCGGTTCACTGTCGGACTTGGGCAACGGCGTGGCGTTGCTGGCCAGGCCGATGGAGATGAACCAGCACGCGTTTCTGACTCCGGAGCATATTCACAACACGCTGGCCACGCTGACCGGCGCGTACGAAAACGTGGTTGTCGATATTCCGCGTATCCTTGACGATCGGACCATGGCCGCGTTCCATCAATCCAGTACGACGCTGATCGTTTGCCAACTGCTGGTGCCCAGCATCCGAAATGCCAAGCGATTCTTCGACGCGCTGGTTCGCGGCGGCGTGGATGCCGAGCGTATCGAGGTCGTGGTCAATCGCGCCAACAGTTCGGGGGGGCGGGTCACCAAGGCCGATGTGGAGGACTCGATCAAGAAGCCGCCGTTCGCCATCATACCCAATGACTATGAGTATGTTGCTCAGTCGATCGATTTGGGCCAACCCATTTCAGCCGTAGACAAGCGCAATCCGGTCCGTCTTGCCATCCACAAGGTCGCCGCGCGCATCACGGGTATCGATGGCACGCGCGGTGGAGAACAGGCGCAACGGCGCGGCATTCTTGGTCGCCTCCTGTCGAAATCTTAGGCGGTTTCATCTTGTGTGCCGCGATGGCCGGGCGCTCGCTTTACGCATCCTGCTGTCGGCGCAATTGACCGCAGGCCGCGGTGACGTCCAATCCTCGACTCTTACGCAGATGGGCGCTGACGCCCCGCTCGCGCAAGACCCCAAGAAACAACTGAGCCTGATCGCTGTCCGGCCGGGCGAAGGGAAGCCCTTCGACCGGGTTGTACCGGATGAGATTGATGTTGCTCCGCATGCGTTTGGATAGCTCGGCCAGTTCTTCGGCGTGGTGTGCGGTGTCGTTTACGCCCGCGAGCAGGATGTATTCCAAGGTGACCTCGCGCCCGGTTCGCTTGAAGTAGTAATCGCACGCGGCGACCAGCTCATCCAAGTCCACGCGCTGTGCCCAAGGAATGATTTCGCGGCGCAGCGTATCGTTGGGCGCGTGCAAGGAAAGGGCCAAAGTGATCTGCAGTTGTTCATCGGCCAGCGCGTTCATCTTGGATGGCAGCCCCACCGTGCTGACCGTGATCTTGCGCGCCCCGATGTCCATGCCCCACGGAGCGTTGATCGCGCGAATCGCCCCGACCGTTGCGCCGTAGTTGGCCAGCGGCTCGCCCAATCCCATGAACACGACGTTGGAAAGGCGCGTGCCAGAGGCGCAGAGGTCGCGGATGCGCATCGTTTGCTCGATGATCTCAGCGGCGGTGAGATTGCGCTGCAAGCCACCGATCCCGCTGGCACAGAAAACACATCCCGCCGGGCAGCCCACCTGCGTCGACACGCACGCCGTGCGCCGGCGCGCCTCCGGAATCAGCACACATTCCGACGATGCGCCGTCGGGCCATTGCAAGAGCAGCTTGATGGTGCCGTCCGTGGAATCCCGCCGGCAAACGATTTGGGATTGGTAGATCGTCAGTTTCTGCGCCAAAGTGTCGCGGAATCGCCGGGGTAGATTCGACATCTGATCGAACGCCGCAACGCCGCGCCCGTACACCCATTGCAGCACCTGCTCTGCGCGGTACCGCGGCTCGCCCAGTTCGCCGACCGCGCGCGTGAACTCCGACGGCGTCAACCCCAGCAGCGTCGTGGTTCGATCGGTCGGCGCTCCATCCGATGCGGTGGATTCCAGATGCATGAAACCTCGTTGCCGGCGAGTTGTGTTGTGCGCCCGCAGGGCCGACCGGCCAACCCTTCAAGCCGGCCTGCGTTTCTTTCCGCGCGAGGCTGACGGCCGTGCGTCACGTCAGCTTCCACTACTGACACGGCACCGGGCAGCCGGTGGCGTCGTATCCGCTACCCTGGAACGCCTGCACGTCCCGCTGGAGGTCGGCGAAATTCACCGTCCCGTTGGGCGCGCACGGCTCGAGGTCCGCCCGTTCCAATGATACGTTCGTGAAGTCACCTTGGAAGGCCGCCACGACGAGGAGAATGTCCGCGAAGTTCGCAACGCCGTTGGGCGGTGATTCCACATCACCCCACATCCACGTTGTCACGGGGGCGGCGAGTGACAGATTGGGATTGCCCGGCGCACCGCAGTCGGCCAGGACGAGGTACGACGAGGATGGAATCACCGGCTCGCCGGTGATGGCGACCGTGCCCCATTGGGCTGCGGTTTGGAATACGGGCGTGGCGCCGAGGGACCCGTCCGATTGGACGTACAGGTCGACGCAACTGACGTTGATGTCATTGGGATCGCCGGTGACGCGAATCGCCTGCGGCGTGTCGGACATCGGCGTTGCGAGAATCGCACGGCTGCCGTCCGCCTGAGCCGAAGGGGTCACGCAGGTCGGTGCGTCAACCAGCGTGACAACGACCGAATCCTGTTTGCGGAAGGGCAGGGGCACGCCCGAAGGGTCCAAGAGGAACGAATCGATCGGATCCGATACGATCGTGATTTCGAATTGATCGCCGGGTTGGGCGTTGCCGCTGACGGCGAGCGAAAAATCGCCGAGGTAGGCGGGCTGAACGCCGACATCGACGCCGCCGGTCAGCAGGACGGACCCCAAGGCGTTGGTGGCGCAACTGACGGCCTGAATGTCCGGCAGTCCCGAAAATACGTAGTCCGTCCGGTTGCCGTCGATGTGCACGCCGCAGTCGGGCAAGTTGGGGTCGCCCGAGCATCCGGTGCAATCTAGTGTCAGATCTCCGACACCACTTAGTTTGGTGACGGAAATCGTCGTCTGGTAGGCGGCGAGTTGCGATACTTCCTGGACGAACAAATCGACGCCGACGGAACCTCCGGCGAAGGCGAGCGATTCGTCAAGATTCCATGTGATCAACGTCGGCACCGGTGCGCAAGGCGGGTCGATCGACCCGCAAGTAGAGCCGTTGCCGTTGTAGGTGCCCAGCGTTTCCTCGCATGCGGTCTGGCTGATCAAATCGCAGCAGGATCCGTCGGTGAAGCAGCATGCACCGGTGATCGGTTCACACTCGTCGGGAATGCTGTTGGCGTTGCAATCCGCAGAGAGTCCGCAGCCGGGCACGTCGCACGCACCGCCGGGCGCCCCGCAACTCACGTCGCAATCGTCAACGATCGAATTGGCGTTGCAATCACCGCCTTCGATCACGCCGACGTAGGTGCCCCAGATGTCGGTCTGGTGGGCGAATTCCTGGAGGGTCCAAATGGTCGTCTCATCCACCGGATCAAGCGACGTGTAGCTGTAATCCCCCCACCGGTTACGCCCCACGCTGTCGATGTTGTTCTGGGGGGCCAGCCCCATCTTGTAGAGGGTGGGCGTAGCCATGACCCCGGGCGGGTCCAACACGTTGCGCCCCGTGTAGTAGGCGCCGATGTATTCATTCGCTTTCGATCCGGAAAACGCCATCGCCACTTGGCCGAACTTGTTGACCATAATGGAGGGGTAGTAGTAGTAACGCGTCGCGCCGGCGACCGTACCCGATTGGATTACCGAGACCGAATCCACGTCCAATTGATACCAGCGGCACGCCGCCTTGCCTGATTGCGTGATGGTGTGGGCCGTCCAGATGGATCCGTCGCGGTAGACGGACATCATCAGCCTTCGGTCAATCGTGGAAATCAGCGTGGTGCTGCCGAGGGCGGGCGCATCGGGTGGCGAGCTGTAGGACGGGACGCCGAAGAATCCCAACTCCGTCAACGTCGGGTTGGTTATGGGAGGATTCACCCGCCTCAAGCGAATGGCCGTAGACGAAGGCGTGCTGACGCAGTACTCGCCGGCAGGGTTCCCAAACGTAATCACCGGTTGAATCGCCCCTTCCCAGGGAAGGTTGCGGAAGGCCGTGACCGTGCCCAGCGAGGGGGATGCGGCGATCAACGGAGCCTTGTCGATCGCGAAAATGGTCATGACGCCGCTGCCTCCGACCATGAAGGCCGAGGTGTAAATCCCCCAGGCATCGACGCCGAGGGTGGGATAGTCGGGCCACCGCCCCGCATCGGATCCGCTGGCGGTAAAGAAGTTGGTCTTAAACCAGGACTCCATGGGGTTATCCGTGGTGGATACGGCCAGATAAATGTGCGCCCCGCTGCTGAAATCGGTCACCAGAACGATCCAGCGCCCCGAATGCTGATCGTACAGGACGCGCGGATCGCCGTTGGATCCGGGAAGAAAGGTGCCGAGGTTGATGCTGAGCAGTTGCCCACCTGTAGCCTTGTCGAATATGGCGAAGACGCGATTGATCACCTCGACAAAATGATTCGGCCCCACTGCTCCGCAGGTGTCCGGCGGAAAGGAGAATGAATTGCCGTCGCCTCGAATGACCCCCAGAAAACTATCAGCCAGTGCCGGCAACGTGCCGCCACCGGTTGCGACCCCGCCCGTATTGCCGCTTCCGGGCAGCGGCTTGTCGTCAAGACCTTGCGGTATCTTGGGGGCATGCACGACCTCGATTTCGCTGAACCCCGTGCCGAACTCCCAGGCCAAACCTGCGTAGTCCGATCCGCTGAGCGTCGTCTTGTAGCTCAGATCGTCAAAATCCACGACGGTGTGATTGCGGTCCGGGGCACCCACTGGGGAGTAGGTGAGATCATCCATCCCGTACCAGCCGCCGCCTTGGGTGACGGGTTCCGAAACGATGACAACCCGGTTGACGCCGCACAGATCCATCTCGAACCAGTTCGGCTTGCGTCCGATATCGCGAAACGGGCCGGCCCGCTTCACCTCCTGATCATCCAGATAGCCGATCGCGGTCAAGCCCGTAGTCCACACGCCCTCGGCCTGCTGTCCCGCAAAGTACGCACCATGCACGTCGACCACTTCCGGGAAACGAATGCCCATGCGCGTATCACCCCACTTGTTGACCACGTTGTGGGCGCCCGAAGACGGATAGGACGTGCCGCCGCGCGTGGGCACGGTCCACTCCCCGAATCGAAGGCGGGGATTGGAATTGGCATCGGACCGGATGGTCGCTTTCCGATCCCGCTCGATCGCCGCTTGCATCGTTTCGATGTACCCGCGACCCAAGGCGGCGGCGTCGAGTTTTTCTCCGGAAACGGTCTGTCCGCTCACTTGGATCGGGGCAGAAACGGCCAAGAGGCCTATAAGCATGGAAACACAAGTCGGAATCTTCATAGGAATACGCTCACCAAGATGGAACCCCAATGCTCAAACTTCGGGCGGAATCAGGCGCCCCCCCGCAAACAAGCGCCAACCGCAACAACCGTAGTATAGCGGATTGACGCGAAACCTTCAATAAACGGCCCGAACAACGCTTGGCGTCGGTTGCTCGGTGGGTGGGCTCATCTCGCCAGAACTGCTCGGGCCCGGTTCCGCCGCCTGACAACGGCTGGTATGAGGCGTCCGGAGGGTCACCCGCAACATTCACGGTGGTCCGAATGTGTTGAAGAGGTCACGAACGTCAGCCATATCCACATCCCCGTCGGCGTTGGCATCGAAGGCTACGCAGAGCCCTTTCGGGGACATGGTCCCCGGACCGGACCAACAACCGGCCAGGATTGCCAAGTCAGCCCAATCGAAGATACCGTCACCGTCCCCATCGCCCGGAACACTGCGGCAATAGATCGCCCCGATCGATACTTCATCAATGGCCGCCTCGGTCAGTGAGTCGTTCGCCAGATCGGACGTGACGAAACGGAGTCGAAGCTGATGTCCCGCCACGGGTGTAACGTCGCTCAAGCGCCAGTGCTGCTCAACCCATCCATCCGTTGACGCAATCACCTCCAGTTCGATCGGCCAGGTCGCGCCGCCATCAAGAGATGCATGCACCGCGAACGTATCCGGTTCCGTGCCCCCGCTGGAAAAGAACCAGCGGGCGTACCGGATTTCGAAATCGTCCGCGTCGGCCGGTAGCTCGATCGTGGGTGAAAGCAGCGTAACAGGTCCGCCGTCTACGTCGCCGCTACCCGCGTTGCCGCCGAAATGCTGCCCGGTCAAAAAGCAATGGGCCAGTTCGCCCGGCGAAAAATCAAAGGCCGGTTGGGCGGTGGTCCCCACGGGAATCACGCGGACCCACTGGCCGGATGTTTGCGTTCCGCCGGCCGCGGTCGCCGTCCAACCTCGGTCCGCTTCAAAATCATCGTGGAAGACCACGTCCCACCGCAGGGCTTGGGCGGTAAAGACATGCGCAGGTGCCCCGATCGGATCAAACACGCTCGTGCCCGCCGTGGATTCCGCGACGAAGAAGTATTCGATTTCGCTGCCGCAGGGCAACTCGGGCCAGGTTGCCGAAAAAAGATTCGGGCCCGACGCGACCAGCGGTATCGATGCGAACGGGGTTCCACCGGCGCGCAAGAAAAGTCGAACCGAACTTGGATTCAATGCTTCGCCCGCGCCGGCGACGCGCGTGACCACCACGCTGCTTCCGTCAGGGGTCACCGTGTCGGGAAACGGTGTTTCATTTTCAAACCGAAGGGCCGGGGCGGGCGCCATCATGAGCGCGTTCAGCGCGTTGATCCGCCCCGATCCGAACAATGGATCGGGGCCCGGACTGCCCAGGTCTTCTGCGCCCAACCGGATCAAATCCCGGACAGCGGATTCCGGCAGTTGCGGTGCATACGATCGCAGTAGGCCCGCGAGCCCGGCGCAGAACGCCGCCGCGCTGGATGTGCCCGATTGAAACTCGAACGCTGAGCCTACGGCGAGCGAGTAGATGTGCACACCGGGGCCGGCGACGTCGACGTGCGGTCCGAAGTTGGAGAACCCGGCGGCGTTGTCCGTGTTGTTGGTGGCCGAAACACCCAGGCAGGTCTCGTATGCGGCCGGATAGGTCAGATCGCTTGCCGCGTCATTGCCGACCGGCGCCACCACCACCACGTCGGCATCGCGGGCATACGCAATAGCTTCTTCGAGTACCAAAGCGTCTGAGCCGAAAGAAAGAGGCACCAGGATGACATCCGCCCCTGCATCGACCGCCCATACGATGCCTTCCGCCGTTGGGGAGGCCGCACCCGTGCACCCGTCGAAAACGCGGACTGGCAGGATTCGCGTCCGGTCGTGCAGCCCGGCGATGCCCAATCCATTGCCCGTGGTCGCGGCTATGATGCCGGCCAGATGCGTGCCGTGGCCGCAGTAATCACGCGTGTCGAACAGATCGCCCACCATCGACCGCCCAGGCAAGAGCCGATCGCCCAGCTCGGGATGCGCATCCACCCCGGCATCCACGATCGCCACTTCCGTCCAGGCTCGTCCGGCATAGAAAGTCCACGCGGCCGGCATGTCGATGTCCGCCCCGGGTAGCCCCGCCACGCCCCCGATTTCCTGACCTTCGTTCAACAGGCCCCATTGCAGCGGAAAATCGGGATCGTCGGTCGCGAGTCGCGCAACGCGACCGGTCACTTCTCGCTCCGCCCAGATGACCGAGTCGGTCCGGGCTCTGAGGGCTCGAACAATCTCGCTGAGATTGGCGCCCGGTGACAGAACAAGGCGCCAGGTACGATCAAGCGCTGCTCCGGGCACAGCGGCCGGACCTTGGGGCCGATGCGTGAAAAGCCGTGCTACCGTTACAACTTGGAAGCGGCGCAAGAGGGATGGATCGGGGAAGCGGGGCGTGACCGTCTTGACGATGAGCGTGCGGGCTGCAGTTTGTTCTATCGACGGGCGCAGCGTCTGGTCGGCATGCAGCATTCCCGAGCACGTTATGAGGATGAGAACCCAAAGCGAAAAACGAAGCCAAAGTATCCTGAAACCCATAAGGACACTCCCATCAGATTCGACATCTTTTGGTGCGGCGCTCTCTTGACCCATGATACCAGGTCGATGCCAAAAATGCACGGGGCACGACGAGGGCACGCGGACCGAAGTCAAAGTGGGTAAGAGCCGGAATTGGTTGGAAAACGAAATCTTTGGATTCGGTAGGCGCTTCCTGGTGGATGGTGGTCTATAGTGTAGCGGGGAGTTCGCGTGGCATGTGTCGTTTGAGATTAATTGGTCTAAACGACAACCCCCACGGAAGAGCAAAGGCCGCGCGGGCTCTCCATTTTCTTCGTTCCTTCCTCTCCTTGGGGTTGACGCCGACCAATGTAGCCGCGCCGTCGTCGGCTGGGGAGTGCACCGCCTATAGCTTGTTGGGCACGGGCCTGAACCGCGGAGGGCCGCTGTGCTACATGGCGTGGGTAACGAATCAGGGAGGGCTTAGCGAAGGTGCGCTTCGAGCAAGTGGCGTGTTGCGCGGTCAGCTTGGCCGCCCACCACAACGGTGAGCGGTGCGTTTCCGCTCCCGGTGGATTCGTTGATGGCCGCAACCAAGGCGCGCAGGCAAAGCCACTGCGCGGATGTTATGGAAGCTCCGCTTGAAGATGCAGTCCCCAGCCAGATACGAACGGCGTTGGACGCCTCACCGATTCTTTTCTGATCGCGCCAGCTAACATCTCGGATTGGTCGGCCGTCCGGCATAATGCGGAAATGCCATGTGTCGGATTCTTCCCCCCAGGGCGAGCGGGCTTGGCCGGATTCACTTGAGCTGGGATCACCTGGTGCGATCGGGGGCCTGTTGGCAATGGCTGAGAGCAAAGTCGAACGAGGGTGCGGGCGGTCAGGGACAACCTCGATCTCGTGCCATCGTCCGGGGTCAACCACGACATCTTGCGTAACGGCTTCTCCGGCGAGGGCGACGATGTCGGATGCGGGCAGACAGTTGAAGCCGGCAGGAAGCGACGGATCGAGCCAGGAAAGTACGGCCGAGGTTCCGGTCATCGAAACCACAAGCGCCACGAGCGTCGCAACCATCCGTGTTTGCCGTGCCATTCGTCTCCAGTTGGGCCAGCCACCGTCGGGCAGGTATTGGCCTTCTTGCATCAACCGTTCGAACCGGCGTCGATCGTCGGTCGTTTCCGGCGATCCATGCTCCCGCATACTCATGTCATCGGCTCGGTGCCGCGGAAACCTTTGAGCTTTTTGAGCCGGTCGCATGCACCGACCCACGTTGATCCTTCATCTCGCTCGCGGTGCCGCGCCCATGTCGCTTCCCTGCGTGCCTCGCCGGATCACTTGCCGCAATAGTCGATGATCCGGGCGATCTCTCGGCGTAAGTCACGGCGATGTACGATCCGATCTACGAAGCCGTGCTGCAGCATGAATTCCGCGGTTTGGAAGCCTTCCGGCAGCTCGGCGTTGATCGTGTTGGCGATGACGCGCGGCCCGGCAAAGCCCATCATTGCGCCGGGCTCGGCCAGGATGACGTCTCCCAAGCTGGCGAAGCTGGCCGCCACGCCGGCTGTCGTCGGGTCCGACGCCACGACCACGTAGAGCCCGCCGGCGTCGTCCAACCGCGCCAGAGCCGCCGCCGTTTTGGCCATCTGGACCAGCGATACCATGCCCTCCTGCATACGCGCTCCGCCGGAGGCCGTGATCAGAATCAGCGGCAGGTTGTCTTCAATAGCCCGCTCGACCGCCCGCGTCACCTTCTCGCCGACCACCGCGCCCATCGACGCCATGATGAACGCGGGATTCATCACACCGAGCACGACGGATCGGCCGCGGATGAAGGCCTTGCCCACGACGATGGCGTCCTGCTCTCCGGTCTTTTGCTGGGTTGTGGCCAGGCGTTCCTTGTAGGGGACCCGATCATGGAACTCCAGCGGATCGACGGAGCGAAGGTCGTAGGCGAATTCCTCGAACGATCCGGGGTCACAGAGTTGCTCGATGCGTACGCGGGCGTTGACCCGCCGGTGGTACCCGCATTCCGGGCAAACGTGCAGCGCCTCCTCGACCTCCTTCTGATAGACCGTATGACCGCAGCTATCGCAGCGCGTCCACAGTCCGGCCGGGACGTCTATTCGTTCGTTAACCATCTTGGCATCCTCAATCCGCAGGCTTCAAAGCCGCCTGCGCCGTCCTGTCGCTCGCACGCCGCAGCGTGTCACCGGGCGTGCGCCCGCTGCAATGGATCAGCCGGTTTTCTTATCTGCCGACGGCTGGCATTGGCCGGCTTCAACTTGTGTCGACGGCGATACGACGATATCGGCAAAAACGCGCTCTACCACGCAGTACACGCGGTCGCCACCATCCGTGTCCAAAAAATCATAAGCGATCGGCGCCCCCGAGCAGGAATGGCTCGTGGCCTCACACGGAACATGCTCAAACGATTCCCGCGCCAGCCCGAACGCCAAGGGCCCCAAGACCACGATCGCCGCCTTGCCGCTTAGCTTGGCCGTTGCCTTTTCGATGGCTTCGGTGATGCGCATCTGAGCCGCGGAGACCGACTCCCCTTCCGGGGGGCAGACGCTTTGAGGCTCTTCGCGCCATCGCTTGTACACCTTGGGGTAGCGCCGGTTCAACTCCTCGGAGGTCAGCCCCTCCCACAATCCGATGTCCACCTCCGCGAGCCCCGGCATGATTTTGTGACGGGTATCGTGCGCGCCCATCAAAATCTCGGCGGTTTCCTTGGAAGCCTGTTCGTCGGCGCTGTACACGCCCGCGACCGTCAGCTCCACCAACTCCGCCGACCAAGCCCGCGCCTGGCGGCGCCCCCGGTCCGTAAGCGGCAGCGGGGTTCGACTGGACAGACGCCCCGTCGCACTCCACTCCGTTTCCGGCCAGGGGACCAACAACAAGCTGGATCGAACCGTCTGCTTGGCCACATTTGCTCCCCGTCACGAACTCGATCGAGCTTGCTCGGCTAGCTCGCCGAGCCGATTCAACGCCGCGACCGGCTCCTCCTGGCGAAAGACCGCCGTTCCTGCAACGAAGGTGTCCGCGCCGGCCGAGGCGGCCGAAGCTATTGTCGCCGGATTGATGCCGCCGTCGATCTCCAAACGCTGCGTTGCGTCCAGCCGACCGCGCAACGCCTCCACTTTCGATAGTACGTCCGGAATAAACTTCTGCCCACCGTGGCCGGGCCACACACTCATGACCAACACCAGGTCCACCTCATCGATGATCGTGTCGATGGACTCGATCGGTGTCGTTGGATTCAGCGACACGCCCACCGCCGCACCCAAGCCGCGGATGTGGTCGACGACCGCCATCGGCGAATCCGCCACCTCAATATGGAAGGTGATCAGATCGCAACCGGCCTGGACGAAGGCCTCAGCGTAGCGCATCGGCTCCTGGATCATCAGGTGAGCGTCAAAGAACATCTGCGACGCCCCTCGGATCGATTGGATGATGCCCGCCCCGAAGCTGATGTTGGGGACAAAATGCCCGTCCATCACGTCCAAATGCAGCAGCGTCGCGCCGCCGCGCTCGATCAGCGCCACATCGCGGTGCAGTTGCGAAAAATCCGCGGAAAGCAGAGACGGCGCAATCCGCAGGGCGGGCGACGCCAGCTTGAAGGCCGTTGGATCGCGTTTCATGTCCGGTGCCATGGCTCCCTGATTCATGCGTCGTCCAATACCTCCAAAGCGGCGAAGGGTTTTCCTTCGAGAAACTCCAGCGACGCGCCACCGCCCGTCGAAATGTGGCTCAATCGATCGGCCACTCCAGCGCGGTCCACGGCCGCCGAGCTGTCGCCGCCGCCCACGATGCTTACCGCCCCTCGATCGGTTGCTTCGGCCAGCGCCTCAGCCATGGCCACCGTGCCCCGGTCAAACGGGGGCATTTCAAACACGCCCATCGGTCCGTTCCAAACGACCGTCTTGGCCGAGCCGATCAGCTTGGCGAAATGCTCGACGCTGTGCGGGCCGATGTCCAGCCCCATCAAATCCGTCGGGATGCCGCCGCTGTGAACCTCGTTGACGGCATTCGGGGCCATTTCCCGCGCACAGACGCTGTCGGTGGGCAGCACCAGGCGGTCGCCCGCCTCCGCGATCAGGCTGCGGGCGGTTGCCAACAGGTCCGCTTCGACCAGGCTTCTGCCGACCGATTCACCTTTGGCGGCAAGAAACGTGTAGGCCATCGCACCGCCGATTAGTATCGTATCGCATCGCCCCAGCAACGCTTGTATCACGCCCAGCTTGTCCGAGACCTTGGCCCCGCCGAGCAGGCACGCGAAGGGGCGTTTGGGATCGGCCAGGGCTTCGCCGAGGAATCTCAGCTCTTTTCGAACCAGCAAGCCCACCACCCGCGGTTTGCCGACCATCATCTGCGGAACCGTCAGCATACTGGCGTTGTCGCGATGGCAGGTGCCGAACGCATCGTTGACGTAGACGTCCGCCATGTCCGCCAGCCCGCGCGCGAACGCATCCTTCTGTGTGCGAAGTGAAGCGTCTTTGGCCGCTTGGGCATCCTTAATGGTCTCCGCCTGATGGAACCGGAGGTTTTCCAAGAGCACGACCTCGGCGTCAGGCCAAGCGGCGGATGCTTCCGCCCCCCACGTTGCGGGCTTTCCCGCCCCCTGAGCCGCGGGCTTCTTTGATCCCTGAGCCGCGGGCTTCAGCCCGCGCGGCCCCGCGGATACCGCCACACCTTCCTCAACCGCCGCGACCTCGCCGCGAACGAGCGGAACGGGGCAATCCAGCAACTCCCCCAGGCGAACCGCCACCGGCGCCAGCGAGAACTTCTCCCGATCACCGGGCCGGCCCTTCGGCCGGCCGAGATGGCTCATCAAAACCAATCGCCCGCCACCTTTGCGGATTTTCTTCAACGTCGGAAGCGCCGCTGTAATCCGCCGATCATCGGTGATGCGCGATTGATCGTCCAAGGGGACGTTCAGGTCCAGCCGGACCAGCACGCGCTTCCCCCGTACCTCGATGTCGTCAATGCTCTTTTTCATGAGGAACGATTCGCGGGATCAGCGCCTCGTAAAACCAAGTTGAGCCGCCCGCCGTCAGCTATCAGCGCTAAAGCGGAATGCGGGTTGATGTCACGTGACGCATCGCCGGGAAACAGGTTCTACTCCGTGTCGCGCCGAGGCTTACCGGTCGCGGGCCTCTGGCTGATAGCTGATAGCTGATGGCTTTTTAAACACGCTCCAATCGGCTACAGCGTGGCTACTTTCGCGATCAGATCGGCCGTTCGGCTGGAATAGCCCCACTCGTTGTCGTACCATGAAATCACCTTGACCACATCGCCCCCATCGGCTGGCATGGTCATCGTACTCAGGCTATCCACGATTGAACTATGCGGATTGCCGACGATGTCGGTGCTCACCAGCGGATCTTCGCTGAATTCAAGAACCCCCTTGAGCGACCCTTCCGCCGCGGTCTTCAGCGCCGCGTTGACTTCCTCTTTCGTCACCGACTTGCCGAGCGTCGCCACCAGATCCACCAGCGAACCATCCACCACGGGCACACGAACCGCCATGCCGTTGAGTTTGCCGTTGAGCTCGGGGAGCACCCGGCCCACCGCCCGGGCCGCGCCGGTGGACGTGGGAATGATATTGACCGCCGCCGCCCGCGCCCGGCGCGGATCGCTGTGCACCAGGTCGCCGATGCGCTGGTCGTTTGTATAGGCATGAATGGTCGTCATCAGCCCGCCGGTCAGCCCGAACTGTTCGTGCAATACCTTGGCCACCGGTGCCAGACAATTGGTCGTGCAACTCGCGTTGGAAATGCACTGATGGGCGGCCGAAAGTTGGTCGTCGTTGACCCCCATGACGCACATCAGGTCCGGGTCGTCCTTGGTCGGCGCGCTGATGATGACTTTCTTGGCCCCGGCCTGCAGGTGATCCCCGTAGCCGCCCTTCTCGCTGGACCGCTTGGTGAACACGCCGGTGGATTCCAATGCCACGTTCACGCCCAACTCGCCCCAGGGGAGCTTTGCGGGCGCTCGCTCGCTGAGCACCTTGATCTCTTTGCCATTGACCACCAGCGCCTTCCCCGCGACATCGACCGTTCCGGCAAATCGCCCGTGGACAGAGTCGTACTTGAGAAGCTGTTTGAGTGTGGCCGGATCGCTGAGATCGTTGATGGCCACGATGTCGAATTCCGAAGACCGCGCGGCCATCGCCCGAAACACAAGCCGGCCAATCCGTCCAAATCCGTTAATTCCAACGCGCACCGCCATAGTTGTTACTCCAGGAAAGAGGTCGAAAACCACCAACCGCGATCGGACGAGTCGTTCGCCATCCAACGCGCCCTCGACTGTACGTTACGGACTACGCCGAATACGGTCAAGATTATTTCGCGCCAACGGCGAGAGGTGCGTGCATCCCATATAGCGCGGCAAATCCGCCGACGTTGCTGGGGCCTACGGCCATGGATCTTGAGCCACGGAGGACACAGAGCGCACAGAGGGTGGAGGGGGTATCGATGCGCTTTCGGAAGGTACGGCATGAAAAGCTCTGCGGCCTCGGGGCACTCTGTGGCTAAACCCGTTCTCTTCAAGAAAGCGGTCCCGGCGCAGAATTCGACCGCCGGCCACCCCTGCTTCCGGTTGAAGATTGCTTCCCGTCAGGTTGACCGCGTTGGCACGATTCGATCTTGCTAATTGGTGGGGCATTGA
>JBHHUB010000004.1:0-51403 GCA_046753625.1 Phycisphaerae bacterium
GGTTCCGGAGGTCCAGTCAAAACCCGACCTCTGGTTATGGTGGACGGTCCAAGGCGGCAGGTCAAGGAGCGTTGTGATTTTTCTTGGGAAAGGTTTGCGTGGGTGGTTTGAAGACCCAAGATTGCAAGCCGACAGCCGACGATTCAAGGATGCGCCAGGCGTCGGTAGAGGGCGGTCTTCGGCGGTCGCGTCGGGCGATGAAGGCGCAAAGCACCCTGGAAATTCGCTGCGTTGCTGGATTCTTCCAGGATGGGCTCTGCCCCTTGGGTATCAGCTACCGACCGCGGCAGGGATCGGAGTTGCCCGGGGGCGCAGCGTGTGCAACGCGGCGCGCCCCGAGCGTGAGTTCTTTGTTGCCGATGCCTGCGAAATCCGACATCGAAAAGCCACTATCGTCTATGCACCGCTCACGCCGTCGCGGTCCGACGCCGCCAGCCAAGAATGACCGTACCGGTCGTCAAGAGCAGCACCGTCATGACCACCAGACCCCATTCGGACATGGTGGGGATGGGTTGGCAAATAGGTGCCGCCCCATTCGTAACGTTACAGCATGCATTGGCTGGGACACCCTGACAGACCGCGCCACCGTCGCCGCCAGGCTTGGGATCACAAGTGCCGGTAGTGGTGTTGCAGAACTCATTGTTGGTGAAGACTCCTCCCACGCTCGCGCACCCGGCTGCATTGATCGCGGCGGCGGACATACAACCAGGACCTCCCGGCACACCGGCAGGCAACTCACAACACTGATTCGCCTGAGCCGGCACGGAGAACATTGCCACGGCGGCTAGGGCAATCAACACACTTGTTGCTTTCATAGGTCTAAACCTTCTTTCTTTCCTAATTGAATTCACCTGCTTCGCACTGCACACTCGTGGTGTGTGAAGTCAGGCATTGCGGTATCTTCCTTCAGATAGGTTGGGAAACAGGATGCCCACCCTATTTTGCTTTGTTTTCCTGTCATTTTGCTCGACGGGCGAACTCTGCCGCCCAGCTTGAGTACGCACAAATGCGAAGTCGCCAGGCGCAGGCGTTGCGCAATTCGAATCAGCTAATGGGGGCAAACGGAATCGGCGGTGCGCGGGGATTGGCCTGGCGGACGATCCAGGATTGAATCGGCAGGACTTCTTGTGATGGAAGCCAGCCGAGCGGTTGGGGCGATGCGCCCACGGCCGGGTCTTGCGGAGAACGCAAGCGGACAACGCTCAGAATGCCGACCAGGGATGCGTTGACGCAGGCGACCAGGAAGGCCGAGCCTACATAGCCGAGCAGGCGGGCGAGCCAGTGATTTTGCAGGCCCGCGCCTTGCGATCTGCCAAGCAGACCTTCGGCTTGCGCGCCCGGAAGCCCAGTTTGATGGGGACTGCCGTGGTTTAGGAGCGTGCTCGGCGTGTGCTGATCCTGAAGCACCGCGCGGACTGAAGCCCGCGGCTCGGGTGTGCGTTGGGATGATCCATTCTGAGCCGCATGCTTTAGCTTGCGCGGCGTCGCGTGGGAACGAGCCACGCGGTCCCGGTAGGCCGCGCGGGCTGAAGCCCGCGGCTCGGGGGAATTCGCAAAGTCGGGCGAAGGCGGGTAGGTCTGTGCGACGGCAACGACGACTTCGATCAGGGTCCAGCCCAGGGCCAGCGTTAGGAGTTTGAACCCGATCGCCCGGGTAGGTCGCGCGGCCAGGCCGACATAAACCGCCGGGATCAGGATCAATAGCGCGAGCAACCATGCCGACGGGCCTGCCAGTGCGTGTACGCCCACCTGTGCATCGTACGACAGGGCGATGGCGGGGCCCGCGGTGTCGACCGCGGGCGTTAGTCCGGCGGAGCAGAACAGGTACAGACAGGCGCCCCAAAGACCGCCAGCCAGCACGGCAACGGATGGACGAAGCCACCGGACGACCGCGAACAGCGGGAGAAAGCTGATCCAGGCCAGCCAGTGCTGGTCCGGCACCCGCAGTGCCGCGGTGGTAAGCAATGCACTGAGGACAAGCATCACGCCCAGCGCTACGACTTTGAAGCTGCGGGGTAGGCTGGAGCCTATCGGAACCCCGTTCTTGGTGATGCGTCGGCCCGCCGAGCACGCCGACCCGCCTGGACCCACCAAAGCAAGTGAACGCGGAGGATCGGGAGAGCTGCTGAACTGGCCGATCCCACGCATGTAGTGGGATGGGCGAGTAACCTGGTATCCTATTGGCCATGTGAACACGAACTTCGCCCCCCCGCGCGTGGGCTCCGATCCGTCCTGAAATCGATCCGCATCCGTGCTTTTTGGGAAGCCGCGTCTTAGAGACTTGTGCCGACGACTTCGACCCCCGCGTTCTGCGTTGCTGCCACCTGGCGCGCTGCACCTTATCCTTCAAGCACTCCGGCATCTTCAGACGTTCAGGTGAGGAGCGACGATTCCCGACCTAATGCTGGACGACCCTTGAAGCTGATTTGCCAAGCCGTCTTGCGGGCGTCGCATCCGCCGAACCGATTCGTTGCAACGCGGTAACGCCAATATAGGGAAACTGTGCAGTACGTGTCAAGGGGCTATCGGACGTTTCTCGGCGGCTCGGCTCTGGGCATGTCGATGCGTTTTTTGGCCCTTCGGGGCTTGAACGGCGTCGTAGCGGCGTGGTACGGTGGGCAAACGCCGAGGCTGAGCCTGCGAGTGCTTTGACACAACTAAACTTGCCGGTTCGTTAGGGATCAGCGCCGCGGGCGCCAGCCCTCGGACTGGTTCCACCGCTAGCGCGGTGGGCTCTGATTGGCGCGCCCGATTCCGGTGGCTCGGGCAGTGACAACCCATAGATTGGGGTGTGATGCAGCACTAGGATGCACGGTGGCCCATCAGAAGGAAATCTGGTTCAAGGCGAAGATTCATGGTTGGGGATGGGGCCGCCAACCTCCAGGAAAGGGTGGGCCGTGCTCGGTGGGTACGTCGCGCTGATTCTGCTTGGGGCGCGTCGGTTCGTGGTCTTAGCGGTTCGTTTCAATCAGTTGTGGCTGCCGCTGGCATGGTATTTGGCCTATGTGGGTGCTTTGTCGGTCGCCGTGGTGTTCGTCTGCTGGCGCCGCGGGCCGCGGCCTCGCTGGCGGTGCTGTGCCGATGATTCGGGCGATTATCCTGCCGGGCATTGCCAGGCAGGTGGGTACGATCTGAGGGGGAATGCGTCTGGACGGTGCCCGGAATGTGGTGAGCCGACCCCTGAAGCTTCGTGACCGGAGCCGGGAGGCCATCTCGAGCCAAATCGAGGCGTTTTCGCAATTGACAACATTGTGCCGATGGCTATACTTGCCCGGCTCCGACTGCGGGTGCGCCGGTCGGAATTGCGTAACTATCGGTGTACTCTGGACTTGAGCGCCGCCGCCGCCGATGAAATGGTTGTGGGTCAGCGCTTGGTGGTGCCGGCGGGCGGGATGAGGGTGTACCGATGTGTTGCCAGGGCCGGTCGCAAGGTTCGGTCGGGTGGGCCTGCAGCGGCTGGATGGCTTACTTCGCGTGCTGATTGGGTTGGTGTTCGGCGCAAGCAGCTCATGCATCGGGCGGCGGCGGTAGGTCGAGTTTTGCTGCTGTGGCTCAGTTGGTAGAGCGCGTCCTTGGTAAGGACGAGGTCCCGGGTTCGAGTCCCGGCAGCAGCTTTGCTTTGGCGGGATCGGGCCGGCGAAGCGCTTGGCCTGTGTGAGGATGGTGTTCTCGATCCGGCGTCGGCTTGGAACGGCACGCCGAGTTGCTATATGGTGTGGCTTGCGTTGACACGCAGGCTTTGGAATCGGATGTTGTAAAGCGATGGCTCAAGCCTGAGCCTTTTCTAGCGAATCAGGCTCGACGAGCAAGGCGTCGGGCGAGTGGAGGCATGGATCGCAATGGCCAAAGAGGTATTTGAACGAACGAAACCGCATATCAATGTCGGAACGATTGGTCATGTGGACCATGGCAAGACGACGTTGACGGCAGCTATCACAGCGGTTCAGGCGGCAAAGGGCCTGGCTACTTTTAAGGCGTATGATGAAGTGGCGAAGGCTTCTGAATCTCAGGGCCGTCGCGATGCGACGAAGATTCTGACCATCGCCACCTCGCACGTGGAGTATCAGACGGAAACGCGGCACTACGCGCACATCGATTGCCCGGGCCATGCTGACTACGTCAAGAACATGATCACCGGTGCCGCTCAGATGGACGGGGCGATTCTGGTGGTTTCGGCGGCGGACGGTCCGATGCCGCAGACCCGCGAGCACATCCTGCTCGCGCGTCAGGTGAACGTGCCCCATCTGGTTGTTTTCCTCAACAAGGTCGATCTTGTGGATGATCCCGAGCTGCTCGAGCTGGTCGAGATGGAGGTTCGGGAGCTGATGAACAAGTACGGCTTCCCGGGCGACGATATTTCGGTGATCCGTGGTTCGGCGCTGCCGGCCATGACCAATCCCGACGATCCGGAGGCGTCCAAGTGTATCGGCGAGCTGATGGATGCTTTGGATAAGGACATTCCGGAGCCTGAGCGGCAGGTTGATTTGCCGTTCTTGATGTCCGTGGAGGACGTGTTCAGCATCAAGGGTCGCGGTACGGTGGCGACGGGCCGAATCGATCGCGGAACGATCCGCGTTGGCGAGGAGGTCGAGATCGTCGGTCTCGAAGAAACCAAGAAGACGACCGTTACCGGCGTCGAGATGTTCCAGAAGACTCTGGATTCGGGTCAGGCCGGCGACAACGTCGGATGCCTGCTTCGTGGGACGAAGAAGGACGAGATCGAACGAGGTCAGGTGCTTGCCAAGCCGGGGACGATCACGCCGCATACGAAGTTTGACGGCCAGGTGTACGTGTTGACGCAGGAAGAAGGCGGACGTCATACGCCGTTTTTCAACGGCTATCGTCCGCAGTTCTACTTCCGCACGACGGATGTGACCGGATCGTTGGAGCTTCGGGGTGCCGAGATGTGTGTTCCGGGCGACAACGTGGAGATGACGGTTACGTTGGGCAAACCGATCGCGATGGAGCAGGGGCTGCGTTTTGCGGTTCGCGAAGGCGGCCGAACGGTTGGTTCCGGCGTGGTCGCGAAAGTCATCGAGTAATCCGGGTCGGGTGCGACCTGAGATGGTGTGACGAACTATGGCCAAAGCGGCAAAACGAGAATACGTGTGGCTCCAGTGTAAGGAGACGGGCGACCTGAACTACCGCATCAGCGTCAACGTTCAGGGCGGCGTTCCCAAGTTGGAGTTGAAGAAGTACAGCAAGCGCCTGCGCCGTCGAACCGTGCACAAGATCAAGCGGAAGTAACCGACCGGTAGCCCGCCGATCGGGTCAAGCGGCTTGGTCGGCAACAGGAGCGTAGCTCAATTTGGCAGAGCTCCGGTTTCCAAAACCGGCGGTTGGGGGTTCGAGTCCCTCCGCTCCTGTCGATGGTCGGCGGGGCTGCGGGGCGTGAGGTGTTGTGCGTTGCGGCGCGGTTGTCGCGGCGAAAGTGAACGGGCCGGGGCGGATAGGCCAGGGATTGGCGGATAAGGCGAGATGATGAGCCAGGCAGATACCACAGCGGTTGTCGGGGATCAAGCATCGAAAGGCTCGCGGTCCAGCGCCCGTCAGGGCGGTGGCGGTGGTCCCGCGCCGGCACCGGGTGGTGGCGGCGGTTTCTTCCGTCAATACAAGCCGGATCAGGGCAAATGGACCCGAATGGGGACGTTCTCGGGGCTGCTGCTGCTTGCCGCGTGGGGTGCGAAGTTCCTGTACGACCAGCTTCAGGTGTTCGAGGGCGACGATATTGTGAGCCTGCTTGTGACGACCGGTTTCCCCATCGCCTTTCTGGTCGTCATCGGGGCGGTGTCCTGGTGGGCGACCTATTCCAACCGCAAGAGCGGCGACTTCATGATCGGCACCGAAGGCGAGATGAAGAAGGTCAGTTGGTCGTCCAAAGGTGAAATTGTCGGCTCCACCAAGGTTGTGATCATGTTCACGGTTCTGCTGGCGGCCGCTTTGTTCCTCGTGGATTTGGTGTTCCAAGCCTTGTTCAGCTCGATTGGTGTGTTGAAGGCGGTGGGTGGATGACCGAGACCGATTCCAGTACGCCTCAGACCACTTCCGAAGAATCGGCTGCTTCCGATGGGTTGGCGAGCTCGGAGGCGGCGACGCCTTCTGATGGGGTGGTTTGCGCGGCTGGAATGAAGTGGTATGTGCTTCGTGTGGCGTCGAACAAGGAAACTCAGGTTCGCAACGCCTTGGAGCGCAAGGTCACGATTGAGGGGTTGGAGGGGCGGGTGGGCCGCGTCCTGGTTCCCACCGTTCCGGAGAAGAAAATGAAGGGCGGGGTCTTGCGCGTGTACCAGCGCAAGCTCTACCCCGGGTATGTCTTCGTTGAGATGCAGTGCGAGGAGGATGGGTCGGTCAACGAAGGCGTCTGGTTCATGGTCAAGGAGACCACGGGCGTCGGCGACTTCATCGGGTCGGATGGCAAACCCACGAGCATGCCGGACCATGAGGTGACGGCCATACTGGCCGCGTCGGAGAAGGCCGAGGAAGAACCGTCGCTGTCCGGCCTGAACATCCACAAGGGCGATCAGGTGAAGGTTACGGATGGGGCGTTTGAAAACTACGAGGGCGAAGTTGAGGCGGTGGATGAGCGGCGGGGGATGGTTTCAGTAATCGTTTCGATCTTCGGCCGCATGACTCCGGTTGAGGTCGGTTATTGGCAGTTGGAAAAAGTTGAGTAATACCCCGGCTCGGCTCGATGCCGGGTCCATCCCCGCAACGCATCGGTTGGGTTTGTTCTCATGGCAGGATGGGGCTTGGGTGGTACGAGAGGCAGTATAAAGCGTGGCAAAGAAAGAAGTTACCGCGACGATCCGGCTGCAGGCTCCAGGCGGGCAGGCGACACCGGCTCCACCCATCGGCCCCGCACTGGGGCAGCATGGGGTGAATATCGGTCAGTTTGTGCAGCAGTTCAACGCTGCGACGAAGGATCTCAACGGAATGCCGGTGACGGTGGTCATCAGCGTCTACGCTGATCGGTCGTTTACGTATGAGGTCAAGAGTCCGCCAGCCGCGGTGTTGATCAAGAAGGCGGCCGGTATCGAGAAGGGCAGCGGCGTGCCTCACACGCAGAAGGTGGGCACGATTACGCGGGCGCAATGTCGTGAGATTGCAGAAACGAAAATGCCCGATTTGAATGCGTTTAAGATTGAGTCCGCCGAGCGCATCGTCGCCGGTACCGCCCGTTCCATGGGCGTGGATGTGGTGGATTAGTTTTAGGATCGGATTGAGCGGCGTTGGCGAGATCGGGTCGCACCGTCAGGAAGGCTTAGGCAATGGGCTATCGTAGCGTACTTTATCGCAAGCAGGTTGAGGCCGGCGGCGGTCAGGCAGCGCCTGTCTCGATTGACGACGCGATCCGAAAGATCAAGGAATTCGCCGCCCTCAAGTCGGATCGTTCCTACAAGAACGGCAAGAAGCGCAAAGCGGTGGATCAGACCGTCGAGTTGCACATGCACTTGGGCATCGACCCGCGCCAGGCGGATCAGATGCTTCGGGGGGCGATTTCGCTTCCCAAGGGGATCGGGAAGTCGCGTCGGGTGATCGCGTTCTGTGAGGGGGGGCTCGTTGAGGAAGCGCAGGCGGCGGGCGCGGTTGAAGCCGGCGGTCAGGAGCTCGTCGACAAGGTTCAGGGGGGGTGGCTTGACTTCGATGTCGCGATCGCCCATCCATCGATGATGGGTAAGGTGGGCAAGCTGGGACGCGTTCTTGGTCCGCAGGGGAAAATGCCAACGCCCAAGGCGGGAACCGTGACGCCCGATATGGTTCAGGCGGTCAAGGACTTTTCCGCCGGTCGGCTGGAGTACCGCAACGACTCCGGCGGCAACATCCATCTGCCCGTGGGTAAGGTTGGTTTTGCGGTTGAAGACCTCAAGGCCAACATCGATGCGGTGATCGGGCACATTGTGAAAATCAAGCCGGTGTCCGCGAAGGGGCATTATATCAAGCGGGTTTGTCTTGCGGCCACGAGAACGCCGTCGGTAACACTGGATGTATCCGGTTAGGGGTCGGCGTTGCCCCTCCGGCCGCAGCGGCGTTTGAGTCAGTGGGACAGCAGCCAATGATCCAGCAGACCATTGAGGCATCTTCATGAGTAAGCCAGTTAAGAAAATGATCATGGACGAGCTGAAGCAGCGCTACGGCGATGTGGATAGCGCGTGCATCGTAGATATCACGGGCCTGACGGTCCAAGATCAGCAGTCCGTGCGGGCCGTGTTGCGGGAGAAATCGGGCCGTTTGGAGATCATGAAAAACGCGCTGGCCCGCAAGGCGTTTCGCGATACGGCCCTGGAGCCGCTGGGCAGCGCGCTGACCGGCCCGTGTGCGCTGGTTACTTCGCCGGAATCACTGGTGGATGTAGCGAAGTTGCTCGTCAAGGCGGCCAAGGAGTTTCGCGGCCTCGAGCTCAGGGAGGCGATTCTTGAGGGAGACCCCGAGTTGGCTACGGTGGCCGAGGTGTCCAAGATGAAGGGGCGGCTCGAGCTGATTGGCGAGATTGCGATGTTGGTTTCGTCGCCGGGTCGGGCGTTGGCGGGATGCATGGCGTCCCCGCAAGGCAGGATCGCCGGTTGCCTGAAGACGCTTGCAGAGAAAGAGAACTAGGGTCGCGTTCCTCGCAAGTGGGCGGGATCGTGCGGCCGCGCAGGCTAAAGCCCGCGGCTCGGATCGAAGGAATCGAAGGATCGTCCGGTAGCCGGCTCGTCAGATGGATTGTGCAAACTGGTACGGCATGCGAAAGACGGTCCTGGGTTCGGCGTGGGCCGGTGGATCGGTTTCGGGCTTTTGACATTGAGCATTTCGGCCTATCGTCGACTGGTTCGCTTTATGCGAATGAAATGATCCACATCGGGTGGGTCGCCTATCGGCGGGGCACGGAACGATATAGCAAGGAGAGTAGTTGAGATGGCGGATGCACCTGCGAAAGAGTTTAGCGCCGAGATCGGCGAGCTTGCGGAGAAACTGGTCGGGCTTACGGTGAAGGACGCGCAGTCGCTCGTCGATTGCCTCAAGGCCGTGCACGGTATCGAACCGGCCGGCGGTGGCGTGGTCGTGGCGGCCGGCGGAGGGGGTGGCGAGGCCGAGGCTGCGGCGGAGCAGACGGCGTTTGACGTCGTGCTCGAGAATTTCGGCGACAAGAAGATTCAGGTCATCAAGGTGGTGCGTACGATTACGGGTCTGGGGCTTAAGGAAGCCAAGGATCTGGTCGAGAGCTGCCCGAAGGCCATCAAAGAAGGCGTGCCGAAGGAAGAGGCTGAGAAGATCAGGGGTGAGATCGAGGAAGTCGGCGGCGCGATCAGCATCAAGTAGTGGTGTAACTTGGGCCGGGCCTTCCACGGGTGGTATATGCCGCTCGGTGTGGAAGGCGTGAGGCCGGCGTTGGAGCGTGCCGGGCGGCAGTCGAGAAAATCGGCGCGTCGCGCGGGTGGGCCGTGGCCGGTAGCGCATGCGGGTTTGGGGCGGGGCCGCGTCGTCGGTTCGGTGCTGAAGCCTGGTGAGAAATCATGTCGGTCGCGATGCGGGATCGACCGGGTCTATTGGGACGCCCGGTCCACCGGAAGCATCGTGGTTGGATTTTTGTCCCCAGAACATGACTGATGAGCCGGTTCGTCGCCGCGGTTGTCGCGGCGTGGGATCGGTCTGTCGTTCTTGCGCGAAGGGATACCCAGATGAAGACGGTCTTGCCGGTTCGCAACTACGCGAAAGTGGGCGATTCGGTTCCGGTGCCGCAGCTTTTCGGCATCCAGATGCGGGCCTACGAGCGTTTCTTGCAGCAGGACGTGCATCCGCTGGAGCGCGAGCCGCATGGGCTCGAGGCGTTGCTTCGCGAGATGTTTCCGATCGAGAGTTACGACGGCAACATCGCGATGCACTACGTCAGCTACGAACTCGGCAAGCCCCGGTACACGCCGGACGAATGCCGGGAGCTTCGCCTGACGTACGGTATGCCGTTTCGGATTCGCTTGCGGATGATTCGCGGAGACAGCGACGAGATTCAGGAGGATCTCGTATACGTCGGCGACATGCCGATCATGATCGGCGGGGGCGAGTTCATCGTCAACGGTGCCGAGCGCGTGATCGTGTCTCAGTTGCACCGGTCGCCGGGCGTGGACTTCGTCAAGTCGCAGGCGGAGGGCGATCGAGCGCTGCACTCTTGCCGCATTATTCCGGAGCGGGGTAGCTGGATCGAGATCGAGGTGACCAAGAAGGACATCTTGGCGATTCGGATTGATCAATCCAGTAAGCTGCCGGCAACGACCTTCCTGCGTGCGATGGATGAGCGGTTTTCGACCAACGAAGCCATTGTGCAGGAGTTCTTCCGTACCAAAAGCGTACGGGTTTCAGCGCTGCAGCCGGATATGTACTCGGTGTCGGCCATCTACGACGAAGAATCGGAGGAGTTGGTGGTGGCCTCCGGTTGCCAGATCGGCGATGCCGTGGAGCGCATTCGGGAATCCGGCATCAAGTCGCTTCGGGTGATCAGTCAGGTGGGTGACCCCTTGCTGCTGAACACGTTGGCCGAGGACGGGGCCAATTCGTACGAGGAGGCGTTGCTTAAAATCTACAACCGGCTTCGACCCGGCAACCCGCCGCATCTCGACAAGGCCAAGAAGCTGTTCGCTGAGAAATTCTACGATGAGAACCGCTACCGGCTCGGCAAGGTCGGGCGTTTTCGTTTGAACCGGAAGTTCGACATTCCCGGCGATGACGGCGCGATGACGTTGACGGTGGATGACATGCTGCACTGCCTTCGGTATCTGCTCAAACTCCGCACGGGCGAGTCGGCGTTCGCGGTGGATGACATCGACCACCTCGGCAACCGCCGATTGCGCACGTTGGATGAGCTGTGTGCCGACGAGATGCGCAAGGGGTTCTTGAAGCTGCGGCGCACGGTTCAAGAGCGAATGAGCCTGAAAGACCCGGATCAGATCGGGCGGGTCGCCGAGCTGATCAACAGCAAGGCGATTTCCTCGGCGATAGATCTGTTCTTCGGCCGTGGTGAGCTGCGAGAGCGGGTTGGTCTGGTCCACCACCTGGGACAGCTCACCCATGAGCGGCGCCTGTCGGCGTTGGGTCCGGGCGGTTTGAACCGCAAGCGCGCGGGATTCGAAGTGCGTGACGTGCACATCAGCCACTACGGGCGTATCTGCCCGATCGAGACGCCGGAAGGCACCAACATCGGGTTGATCGCGTCGTTGGGCATTTACGGCGTGGTCGATGACTACGGCTTTCTGATTACGCCTTACCGAAAGGTCGGTCGGGAGGGCAAGATCGGAGACGTGGCCTACATGCGCGCCGACGAGGAAATGCGCGAGATTCTTGCGCCGCCCGATGCGGTTGATCCGGTGCGGAATCGGTTGCGGCAGGGCCCCTTGCTGGTGCGCAGCCATGGGGAGCTGGCGCAGGTGGACTGGAACGACGTCAGCTATGTGGACATCTCGCCCAAGCAGACGATTGGCGTGTCGGCGGCGTTGATTCCGTTCCTGGAGCACGACGACGCGAACCGGGCTTTGATGGGGTCGAACATGCAGCGTCAGGCGGTCCCGCTGCTGACGGCGGAGCCGCCGCTGGTGGGAACGGGGATGGAGCGTTGCGTGGCCGGCAGCAGCGGCATGGTGGTTCGCGCCCATGCCGCCGGGACGGTGACCTATGTCGATGCCAAACGCATTATCATCGATAGCACTGACGAATACGTCTTGCGTAAGTTTCAGGGGCTCAACGAGCGCACCTGCATGAACCAGGTTCCGCTGGTTCGCGTGGGGCAAAAGGTCGAGGCGGGCGACATCATCGCCGATGGGCCGGCCACGGTGAACGGAGAGTTGGCGCTGGGTAAGAATCTGCTCGTGGCGTTTATGACCTACGACGGCAATAACTTTGAAGATGCGATCGTCATCAATGAAAACCTGGTGCATCGGGATGCGCTGACCAGCATTCATCTTGATGAGTATTCGGTTGAATGCCGCGAGACCAAGCTGGGGCGTGAGGAGTTCACGGCCGACATTCCCAATGTTTCGGAGAAGGCGCTGGCGAATCTGGATGAAACGGGCGTGATACGGCTCGGGACGCGGGTTCAGCAGGGGGACATCCTGGTCGGCAAGGTCAGCCCCAAATCCAAGAGCGAGTTGACTCCGGAAGAAAAACTGCTCCACGCCATTTTCGGTCGCGCCGGCGAGGACGTGAAGAACGACTCGCTCGAACTTCCCTCTGGCGAGGCGGGCGTGGTGATCGACGCGAAACGATTCAGCCGCCGCATCCACATGACCGACGAGCAGAAGCAGGCGCTGGCGGAGGAAGTCGCGGCCTACTCGGCCGAGCAAAACGGCAAGATCATTGGGGCGTTCAAGAAGCTTTGTGACGAAATCGAGGCGGTCATCGGGACGCCTATGATCGACCCGAACACACGCCAGAAGGTGGGCCACAGTACGCTGACCGAGGTTATCCTCGAACAGATCGAGGTGTTCCGGGATCACGTGCGGGCCCGCGATCTCAAGTGGGTCAAGCCAGCGTCGCACCGGCCCGCGTGCATGGCGCTGGCGGATCGCTTCTGGCCCCGCATCGAGGAGCTCGTGGAAGAACGCGATCGCAAGGGGGCTCAGATCAAGCGAGGCGATGAGCTGGCTTCGGGCGTGCTCGAAATGGTCAAGGTTTATGTGGCGACGAAGCGCCACATATCGGTGGGCGACAAGATGGCGGGTCGACACGGCAACAAGGGCGTGATTGCAAGAATCGTGCCGCAAGAGGACATGCCGTTTCTGGATGATGGTACGCCGGTCGACATCATGCTGAATCCACTGGGCGTGCCATCGCGTATGAACGTCGGTCAGATTCTAGAGACTCACCTGGGTTGGGCGGCGAAAGTTCTCGGCTTCCAGGCGATCACGCCGGTGTTCGACGGCGCCACGGAGGCGGAGATTCACGCCAGCGTTCGTGAGGCCAATGAGCGGGCGTCGCAGGTGATGGCCAGTCCGGAAGGGGTGGCGGAGTCTGCGGCTTCGCAGGTTCACTTTGCGCAGATGCCCTATGGTGGCAAGGTTCGTATGCGGGACGGCCGAACCGGCGAGTACTTTGACCAGGCGGTGACCGTGGGCTACATCTACATGCTGAAACTGCACCATCTGGTCGATGACAAGATTCACGCTCGGGCGACCGGTCCCTACAGCTTGATCACGCAGCAGCCCCTCGGCGGAAAGGCGCGGACGGGCGGTCAGCGGTTCGGCGAGATGGAAGTCTGGGGGCTCGAGGCGTATGGCGCCGCGTACATGCTGCAGGAGTTGCTGACCGTCAAGAGTGACGACGTGGAAGGGCGGACGAAGATTTACGAGGCGATGGTCAAGGGCAAGAACACGCTGGAGGCGGGTACGCCGGTTTCCTTCGACGTTCTGTGCAACGAGATTCGCGGATTGTGCCTGAACATTTCGCTGGAGAAAAAGCAGGTTGTCTGATCGGCGATCCCCTTGGGTGTGAGGCATTCGGGAGGTTGACATGGACCTACATGACGTGGCATTCGAGACGACGAGGGACATTGAGGCGGATGAAGTGATGGCGTTTTACGATCGTCAGAACTCCTCCATCACCAAGGATCGGGCCAAGATTGAACGTATGATGCATAACACGTTCTGCTTTGTGACGGCGCGGCGCGACGGCGAATTGATCGGACTGGCGCGCGGTGTTACGGACGGGCTTTGGGGGCGTCTGGCGGAGTGCAAGCTGGATCCGGCTTTTCAAGGTCCGGCGTGCATTACGAAGACGCGCGGGCGTATCGAGCATGATTCTACGGGGATCGCCAACGAGATGGCACGCCGGGTGATCGCGGAACTGAAGGGCTACGGTGTCGAGCGGATCGACGCCCTCGCCTATGGGACGGAAGTGGATTTCTGCGAGGATCTGGGATTTCGGCGCATCACGGGCGTGGTGGCGATGGATCTGGTTCCCGGCTAGAGCTCGCGTAGCGAGTCGTGGACGAGTGGTGTTTGATAAGGGCAAACCTGGTTTCCAAAAAGGGGACGCGCAGCCCATGCAAGATAATCTGTATGATCGGGTGAACGACTACGGGCAGGTTCAGATTTCGTTGGCCTCGCCCAACGATATTCGCAGTTGGTCCTTCGGCGAGGTCAAAAAGCCGGAGACGATCAACTACCGAACGTACCGCCCGGAGAAGGACGGTCTGTTCTGCGAGCGGATTTTCGGTCCGGAAAAGGACTGGGAATGCGCGTGCGGCAAATTCAAGGGCACCAAACACAAAGGCATCATTTGTGATCGCTGCGGTGTGAAGGTGACCCACTCGCGGGTTCGACGCAAACGCATGGGCCACATCAACCTGGCCGCCCCGGTGGTACATATTTGGTTTTTCAAGGCCATGCCGTCACGGCTCGGGGCGTTGCTGGACATCAAGACGGCGAGCCTGGAAAAGGTGATCTACTTCCAGGATTACGTGGTGGTCGATCCGGGCGATACGCCGCTGAAAGAGTGTCAGTTGCTTACGGAGGAGGAATACCGGGGCGCGCTTCAGGCGTACGGCCACTCGTTCAACGCGATGATGGGCGCCGACGCGATCAAGGAATTGCTGGCACGGATTGATCTGGATCAGCTCTCCGTGGCCTTGCGCGAAGAGCTGGCCAAGACGGGAAGCAAGCAGCGCGAAAAGGATCTGGCCAAGCGGCTCAAGATCGTCGAGTCGCTTCGTGGTTCCCCCAACATGCCGTCGTGGATGGTGCTCGAGGTGATCCCGGTGATTCCGCCGGATCTTCGGCCGTTGGTGCTGCTGGAAAGCGGGAACTTCGCCACAAGCGACTTAAACGACCTGTATCGTCGCATCATCAACCGCAACTCGCGCCTCAAGAAGCTCGTGGATCTCAATGCGCCGGAAGTGATCATTCAAAATGAGAAGCGCATGCTTCAGCAGGCGGTCGACGCGCTGTTCGATAATGGGCGATGCCGGCGGCCGGTGCTCGGTTCCAGCAATCGCCCGCTGAAATCCATGACGGACATGATCAAGGGCAAGCAGGGCCGGTTCCGCGAGAACCTGCTCGGAAAGCGTGTGGACTACTCCGCCCGTTCCGTCATTGTCGTCGGGCCGCATCTCAAGCTCCATCAGTGTGGCTTGCCCAAGAAGATCGCGCTGGAGCTTTATCAGCCGTTTATCATTCGCAAGCTCAAGGATCGGGGTCTGGCCGATACGATCAAGTCCGCCAAGAAGATGTTGGAACGTCGAGACCAGGCGATTTGGGACATCCTCGAAGAAGTGATCTACCAGCACCCGGTCATGCTCAATCGTGCGCCCACGCTGCACCGCATGGGGATTCAGGCGTTTGAACCGGTCTTGGTGGAAGGCAACGCGATCCGGGTGCATCCCCTGGTTTGCCGTGGATTCAACGCCGACTTTGACGGCGATCAAATGGCGGTTCACCTCCCCCTCTCGATTGAGGCGCAGACGGAAGCCCATTGCCTGATGCTTTCGACGCACAATGTCTTCAGCCCCGCCAATGGGAGTCCGATCGTCTCCCCCACGCAGGACATCGTCATGGGCGTGTTCTATCTGACCACGGATCACGTTTCGCCGAAGGTGGAAGAAAACGGAACCCCGTGTTTCGCCGATACGTTCGAGGCGTTGCTGGCCTACGAGCACAAGCGGATTGCGATTCATGATCGAATTCGGGTCCGCATCGACAACGAGCGAATCGTCGATGACTTGAAAACCGCGATTGGGGACGTGCCCGCCAACAAACGCATCCTGACGACCGTAGGCCGGGTCATTTTCAACGACGCGCTGGTCGACGGGATGCCCTTCTACAATTGCTCGATCTCTCAAAAGGGTCTGGTCCGCGTCATCGATGACTGCTTCAAGCTGCTCGGTCGATCCAAGACGATCGATATTCTCGACGACATTAAGGACCTCGGGTTCCGGCACAGCACACTGGCCGGCCTCTCGTTCGGTGTCACGGACATGCGCATCCCACGCAAGAAGGCGGGGATCGTTGATGCCGCGCAGCGCGCGGTCGACGCCATCCAGAGCGCGTTCGATGACGGCAGCCTGACCCAACTGGAACGTTACAACCAGGTGATCGATAAGTGGATTCACGCCCGTGAGCTGGTGACCAACGCGATGATGGCCGAGCTCAAGGTGGATTTCCGCAACGAGAACAACGAATACAACGATGAGGGTGATCCGGGAGCCCGCCCCTACCTGAATCCGATCTACCTGATGACCGAGTCCGGCGCTCGAGGCAGCATCGATCAGATTCGCCAATTGGCGGGCATGCGGGCGCTGATGGCCAAGCCCTCCGGCGAGATCATCGAGACGCCGATCAAAGCGAACTTCCGGGAAGGATTGACCGTGCTGGAGTACTTCAGCTCTACGCACGGGGCGCGCAAGGGCCTGGCCGACACGGCACTCAAAACGGCCGACTCGGGCTACCTGACGCGCAAGCTGGCCGACGTGGCGCAAAACGTCATCATCAACACGGTGGATTGCGGGACGATCAATGGCGTCACCAAAGAGACGGCGTACCGGGGCGAGGAAGTGGATATCGCCCTGCGTGAGTCGATCATCGGTCGCGTCGCCCGCGACGACATTCGCAATCCGATTACCGACCAACCGATCGTCTCGGAGAACGAGATCATCACCGAGGATGTGGCCGCTCGTATCGAGGCGCTCGGGTTGGATAAGATTCGGGTTCGCAGCCCGCTTACGTGCGAAGTGCCGCGCGGCATGTGTGCGTTGTGCTATGGCATGGACATGTCCACGGGGCGCCTTGTCGAAGAAGGCATGGCCGTCGGGATCATCGCGGCCCAATCGATCGGTGAACCCGGTACGCAACTGACCATGCGTACGTTCCACACCGGTGGCGTGGCTCAAAAGGCGGCGATCGAGCACAGCTTGAAGTCGAGCTACAGGGGCGTCATCCGGTTCCAGGGGCTCAACTGTGTGAACGTCAAGGATGAACAGGACGGAACCGAGCAGTTGGTCGCGCTGAAACGCAGTGGGGAAGTGCTTGTCGTGGACGACAAGGGCCGCGAGCTGTCCCGCGATAAGGTCGCCTACGGCAGCATCCTTCACGTCAAGGATGGGCAATCCGTTGTCAAAGGCACACTGATTTGCGAGTGGGATCCGCACTTGACGCCGATCCTCGCTGAGATCGCCGGGTTCGTTCGATTCCAGGATGTGGCCGAAGGGGAGACCGTTCGGATCGAGAAGGAGGGTGGAAGCACCCGCTTTGTCGTCGTCGAGCACAAGGGCGAGAAACACCCGCAGATCATCATCGAGGACAAAGCCGGCAACGTGCTCGATTACCATTACCTGCCGGCCAAGGCACGCATTGAGGTCTCTGAGGGGCAGGAGATTCTTCCGGGGATGTTGCTGGCTCGTCAGCCACGGGCGATGGGCGGTACGCAGGACATCACCGGCGGTTTGCCGCGGGTGACGGAGCTGTTTGAAGCCCGGCGTCCGAAAGAGCCGGCGGTTATGGCTGAGATATCGGGGACGGTCGAGATTCGCGCCGACAAGCGGCGCGGGAAGATGACCATCATCGTGGCGAGCGAAAGCGGGCTGGAGAAGGATCACCACGTGCCGCAGGACAAGCACTTGTTGGTGCATGCCGGCGACAAGGTGGAGGCGGGCGACCAGTTGATCGACGGACCCTTGATTCCGCACGACATACTGCGCATCAAGGGAGAAGAGGCCCTGCAGCAGTACCTGCTTTGGGAGATTCAGGCGGTCTACCGCAGCCAGAACGTGGGTATTTCGGACAAGCACCTCGAGGTGATCATGTCGCAAATGCTCCGCAAGGTTAAGGTGGAGCAGCCCGGCGATTCGCTCTTCCTGCCGGGCGAGGTGGTGGACAAATTCCGATTCAAGGCGGAAAACCAGCGGCTGGCTTCCGCGGTGATCATCACCAATGCCGGGGATACGAAATTGATTCCCGGGCTGGTGGTTTCCAAGGAAGAACTCGCGGCGGCCAACGAGGAGGCCGAGGAGGCCGGTGGCGAGCCCGCCCAGGGCAAGCGACCTCGACCCGCCTCGGCTGGGACGCTGCTGCTGGGCATCACCAAGGCCAGCCTGTCCAGCGATTCGTTCATTTCGTCGGCTTCGTTCCAGGAGACGACGAAAGTCCTCACCGAGGCGTCCCTGGCGGGCACGCATGACCAGTTGCGAGGATTGAAAGAAAATGTCATACTGGGACACTTGATTCCGGCGGGAACCGGATTCAAGCGTTACCATCGGTTGCATGTAAAGCAGATTGGCGAGCCGATTCCGGTGGAGGTCGATCTGCCTGCGGACATGGCGCTGGATTCCCTCGCGGGGCTTGGATCGGGCGGACCGGGGTTTGCCCCGGAATCGATCACGGGACTCGGGAACCTAGCGACCGCGGTGGCGCCGCCTGCGGTGGGCGGAGGCGAAATGACTGAAGGTGATGGCGAGCGCCCGAGCGCGCTGAAGGACGATTCCTAACCGGTAGGCATGGTGCCTGCCCCAATACCCCGTAAGGGACTTGTATGCCCACGATCAATCAATTGGTCCGTTTTGGACGCAAGAAAGTCGTCAAGAAATCGAAGGTGCGTGATTTGGATCAGTGCCCTCACCGGCGAGCGGTCTGCCTGCTGGTCAAGACGCAAACGCCGAAAAAGCCGAATTCCGCGCTGCGGAAGGTCGCCCGTGTTCGGTTGACCAACGGCAAGGAGGTCACCGCGTACATCCCAGGGATCGACCACAACCTGCAGGAGCACTCGATCGTCTTGATTCGCGGTGGTCGTGTGCGTGATCTTCCCGGTGTTCGCTACCACATTATTCGCGGGGCTTTGGATACCGCGGGCGTGGAAGGCGACAAGGAGGGGCGCCCCCGCAACCAGAGTCGGAGCAAGTACGGCGTTAAGCGGCGAAAATAGACTCCTTGGAGGGGCTTGGTTTTCGGCGGCGGGCCGGCCATACCGGGACGGATCATGCGACGCGAGAAGCACAACGCAGCCACGAGCGACGCCGACGCACGAAACGGGTCCGTTTGCGCACTGGCGGTTTGTACGCCGGTCGCCCGCCGGTCTGCAGTGTGGACACCGGCGACCCCTATGGCGCGGCTGGCACGCGTGTTGTTCCAGGTACTAGGCGGCTTGGTGTTGCTCTCGTTGGCCGCGCAGGTTCGCGTCCCGATTCCGGGCACGGATGTGCCGGGGACGTTGCAGCTTCTGGCGGTCCTGCTGCTAGGGCTGGGGTTGAACCGCGAGGTTGCGGTCGGCTCCGTTGCGCTTTACCTTTTTTCCGGCGGGCTTGGATTCGGCGTTTTCGCACCGGGTTCGGCGGGATTGTTGGGACCGACGGGCGGCTACCTGGTCGGATTCGCGATAGCGGTGTTGTTGATTGGAACATTACGTGGGTCTTGCGTTGCCCCTCTTTGGCGACTTTGGCTTGCGGGGTTGGCCGGTGCGGGCGTTGTCCTGGGCTGCGGTGTTGTGGGGCGGTTGTTTTGGCTGGGAGATTGGTCGTGGGCGGTTGCGACGGGGCTGGTTCCGTTTGTGCTGAAGGCGTTGGTTGAGGTATCGCTTGCGGTGACGCTGGTGGCGTTTTGGCGCGGCGTGCCGGGTCGGCCGGCGAACTAACCACATACCGGTGTTTGGCGGCGCGGCCGATGGGGGCTGCCCGCGTGAAAGAGAATTGGAAAGCTTGGTTTCATGGGTTACAAACGATTCACACAGTCGGCGGCACAACTTTGCCCGGACACACGTTTTGAAAGTCTTCTTGTTGCGAAGTTCATCAACGGCATCATGCTTGACGGGAAAAAGAGCGTCGCGACGCGCGCGTTCTACGGCGCGATGGACATCATCGAAAAACGCATCAAGGATGTCAGCCCGCTGGAGGTGTTCGAGACGGCCGTGAGCAATGCCAAGCCCAACGTCGAGGTGCGGTCCAAGCGCGTCGGCGGAAGCAACTATCAGGTGCCGATGCCCGTGAACCGCAAGCGTCAGCAGTCGCTCGCGTTCCGCTGGCTTCGCGAGGCGGCGCGAGCCAAGTCGGGAAAACCGCTTTCGCACAGGTTGGCGGCTGAGTTTATCGACGCGTACAAGGGGGAGGGTACCGCGGTGACTACCCGGGAGAATGTGCATCGTATGGCTGAGGCAAACAAGGCCTTCGCCCATTTTGCCTGGTAATCGCGCATCATTACAAACGTCCTGTCGAGCCCATCCCCCAAGAGGATGGGCTCGTTTTTTTGAGTTTTCCGTCCGGCGATCTTTTGGGGGGCGCCGGGGGATCTTGAGCCCATGGGAATCGATCTCGCCACAGTTCGCAACATCGGCATCGCCGCGCACATAGATGCTGGAAAGACAACGACCACCGAGCGTATGTTGTTTTACACCGGCAAGACCCACCGGATGGGCCAGGTCGACGACGGCACCACCACCACCGACTTCGATGAGCAGGAGCAAAAGCGCGGCATCACCATCTACTCCGCGGCAGTAAGCTGCCCCTGGAACGGGCACACGATCAACCTGATCGATACGCCGGGCCACGTGGATTTTACGGCCGAGGTGGAGCGATCGCTGCGCGTGCTCGATGGCGTCGTGGCCGTGTTCTCTGCGAAAGAAGGGGTCGAGGCCCAATCGGAAACGGTGTGGCGCCAGGCCGATCGCTACGAAGTGCCCCGGATTTGCTTCGTAAACAAGATGGACCGGATCGGTGCCGATTTCCAGGCGACCGTCAAGGCGATTGAGACGCGGCTGGGTGCCAATCCCTTGATTGTTCAGTGGCCGATCGGGGCCGAGGATGACTTTGTCGGTCTGATTGACCTGATTGAGATGAAGGCTGTGTACTACGGTTCGGACGGTATGGGGGCGACATTTGAGGAAAAGCCCATTCCGGATCACCTGGCCGATACGGCTTCGCATTGGCGCAGGATGCTGCTGGAACGTATTGCCGAGTCGTCGGAGGCGTTGTTGGATCAGTACCTCGGTGATGGGGATTTGCCGTCCGACGCGGTTCGGTCGGCGATCCGAAAGGCGACCATCGCCCGCGAGCTGACGCCGGTGATCTGCGGCAGCGCGTTGCGCTATATCGGCGTCCAGCGCATGCTCGATGCGGTCTGCAGTTTTCTTCCCAGTCCTCTGGACCTCCCGCCGGTCGCTGCGCTGGACGGCAAGAAGAAGGGCGTCGAAAGGCGGCTTCCGTGCGATCCTACCGGGCCCCTGGCGGCGATGGTGTTTAAGATCGTCGCCGAAAAACCGGTTGACCTGTTCTACCTCCGAATCTACTCGGGCACCCTCAAGCCCAACATGCGCCTGTTCAACGCCAACACGGGGGGCAAGGAGAACATCTCCCGCGTCTACCGCATGTTCGCCAAGCGGCGGGACCAGTTGGATGAGGCGGTGGCTGGGGACATTGTCGCCGTGATCGGTCCGAAGGCGGTCCTGACCGGTCACACGCTCTGCGATGCGCGCGACCCGGTGATTCTCGAGGAAATCGACTTTCCCGACACCGTGCTCGCCATTTCGGTCGAGCCGAAATCATCCAAGGATCGCGACAAGCTGCTGGAGGCTTTACGGGCGTTGGAGCGGCAGGATCCGACGGTTTCGGTGACGATCAACGAGGAGACGGGGCAAACGCTCATCGCGGGCATGGGCGAACTCCACCTGGAAATCGTGATTCAACGGCTGCAATCAGCCATGAACGTGGATGTGCTGGTGGGCAAACCCCGCGTGTCGTACCGGGAAAGCGTGTCCGGCGTGGGCGAGGGGGAAGCCACGTTCGCCCGGCAGATCGGCGGCAACGACCATTTCGCGTGGGTCAAGCTGCGGATCGAGCACCTTGAGCATGGTTCGGACAGTCCCGGATTTGAAATAGGCTCCCGGTTGTCGCCCGATGCGGTTGATCCGCGCTTTCTGGCGGCCATGGAAACCGGCATCCGCGACGCGGCGCAGAGTGGCATTTTGGGTGGGTATCCAGTTATTGACTGGAAGACCAGCATTCTTGATGCGCGCCAGCACGACCAGCATAGTACTGAGATTGCCTTCGAAAATGCGGCCAGAATCGCGTTTTATGAGGCCATGCGGGCCGCGCAGCCCGTGTTGCTGCAGCCGATCATGGATGTGGAGGTCGTCACGTCGCAGGAATACCTCGGGCCGATTATCGCCGATTTGAACAGCCGAAAGGCCACTGTGCGCGATACGCAGATTCGCGGCTCTGATCGAGTCATTCTGGCGGATGTGCCCCTGGCCGACATGTTCGGGTACGTCACGAAGCTGAGGAGCTTGTCGCAAGGGCGTGCGACGTCGGCGATGACGCCGTCTCACTACGCCCGGGTTCCGGACGAAGCCGCCAAGGCGCTGGTGGGGTGATGGCCTGTTGCAGAGCTGGTTCTCCGGGTGGCGCCGGCTTCCAGGCCGCGAACACGCCCGGTAGGGCCTGTCCCGATGGCCCAGGGCTGACAGAATCACCGGGAAACAAGCCGCTACCACACTTTTTCAACAGGCTGAGACGTTGGGTTGGGATTGGTGGCCGGGTTTTGCAAATGCACGAAGATTCTTGGAAACGGTGGTTGACAGCCTCGTAGGGGTGTTTATCCTACGTGGCCCGGCGGTGTTCGGCGGGAGCTTGTGCTACAGGATGATTCGACCCGGAAACGTTAGATTGGGGCAAGGCTGGCTTGGCTGCGAGAATACGAATTAGGATGGAGGCGTACGACTCGGCCTCTCTGGATGCGTCGGCGAAGGAGATAGTCGAGCAGGCCAAGCGGACCAGCGCCAAGGTCCATGGGCCTATTCCGCTGCCTACGCGCGTTGAGCGGTATACCGTGCTACGTGGGCCCCACATTGATAAGAAGTCGCGTGAACAGTTTGAGATGCGAACGCATAAGCGGATCATCGACATCAGTGAGCCCACGGCGCGCACCGTCGAAGCGATCAATCGTATTCAAGTTCCCGCCGGTGTGTTTGTGAAGATCAAGACCTAGAGATCGCGGTGTCGGCCGTCCTCGGTGCTTCGTCAGGTGTTTCTCTGGCGATCAGGCCGAAGGCAGAGCCGGTGCCTGCATCGGCGCGGTTGTTCTTTTTTTCCATCGAAAAAGCCGCGTGAGCCCAATCGCGCGGGTATAGATTTGGATGACCGACCCCGGCTGGGTCGGCGGTATGAGGTTTGGTGGTATGAGACCTGGAATCCTGGGACGCAAGATCGGCATGACCCGGATCATCGGCGAGAATGGTCGTACTGAGCCCGTTACGATTGTCAAAGCCGGTCCGTGCGTCGTGCTTCAGGTTAAGACCAAAGATCGTGACGGCTACGATGCGGTTCAGCTAGGATTCGAGGATGCCCGGCCGCACCGATCCACGGTTCCCATGATCGACCACTGTGCCAAAGCTGGGGCCGGCCCCAAGCGGGTTCTTCGCGAGTTGCGTTTGGACTCGCCGTCCACGCTGGCTCAGGGCGATGTCCTTACGGTTGAGCAGTTTACCGAAGCCAACGTGGGCTACCTGGACGTGGTTGGGACGACGAAGGGGGCTGGGTTCGCGGGGGTCATGAAGCGCCACGGCTTCGGCGGCAAGGAGGCTTCCCACGGCGTGGAGCGCAAGCATCGTTCCGGCGGTAGCATCGGCGGCCATTCCAATACGGGTACGGGGCGCGGCATCAAGAAGGGCAAGAAGATGGCCGGGCACATGGGCTGTGATCGATCCACGGTCAGCTCATTGCGTTTGCTGAAGGTGGATCCGGCCAACGACTTGATGTTGGTTCGGGGTAGTGTGGCCGGGCCGAACGGTTCGTTGTTGCTGCTGCGTCAGTCTAAGAAAAAAGGCCAGGCTCCAGGAGCAGGCTCGGATAGCAAGTAAGGTTGGCTTTCGATGATCTCCGTTCCTCTTTTTGACATGCAGGGCAACGCCAAGGGCGAGTTGGCGATCGATCCCGCTTGCCTGGGCGGTCGGGTTCGCCCCCGGTTGATCAAGCAGGCGATCGTTGCGTATCAGGACCACCTTCGCCAGGACAGCGCCCGCACGAAGGGGCGTGCCGATGTGATCGGCTCGACGCGCAAGCTTTATCGTCAGAAGGGGACGGGCAACGCCCGCGTGGGCAACATTCGCACGCCGGTCCGCCGGGGCGGCGGCCGCACTTTTTCCAAACGGGGTCCGCGTGCGTTGAAGGGGCTGCCCAAGAAGATGAAGCGCATGGCGCGAGACAGTGCGATTCTGGCCAAGCTCAACGCTCAGGAAGTCTTGGTTATCGAGGAATGGAACTGTGCCGAGCCCAAGACCAAGCCGTTCGCGGCGATGCTGAAGGCGGTGGGGGCTGAGAAGGGTTGCCTGATCGCGCTGGGGCAGCAAGACGACAACGTCTATCGATCCTGCCGGAATCTGATGAATACGGAAATCCGAACGGTCGAACAGCTCAATGCTTATGAGGTGATGCGGCGGCCCAAGCTGGTCTTGGGGAAATCCGCTTTTGATCGGCTTTGTGTAGGGAAAGCGGACGTCGTCGAAGACGGCTCGGCTGGGGCGGTGGACCGGTAGCGATGGATATTTACCAGGTAATCAAACGTCCTTTGGTGACGGAAAAGGGAACGCATCAGACACAGCAGGTGTTCGACGCGACCCACAGCCGGCCCGCCCGAGGTGGTGCTTACTCCTTCGAGGTGCATCGGGATGCCTCCAAGCCGGTGATCAGGCTGGCGATCGAAAAAATCTACAACGTCAAGGTGCGGTCGATTCGGACGTCGAATCGTAAGGGCAAGCGCCGGCGGTACCGCTATAAGGTCGGTACGACCAGGAGCTGGAAGAAGGCGGTCGTGGTGCTGGACCACGACTCGCATATTGATTTGTTTTAGGCAGGTTTACCGGCCTGCGTGGCCCGGCAACGGGTCGCGGTGGATGCCGGTGGTGGGTGACTACGGCGATGGGTGTCAAAGTTTACAAGCCGACCTCTCCCGGGCGACGAACGGCATCGGTCAACGACTTTGCCGAACTGACGGACAAGAAGAAGCGTCCGGAAAAGTCGCTTTGCGAGCGTCTGCGTAAGCCGGGTGGGCGCAACCACCATGGCCGGATCACAGTGCGGCATCGCGGCGGCGGTGCGCGGCGAATCTACCGCCGGATCGATTTCAAGCGGCGCAAGGACGGGGTCGTGGGGACGGTCGTGGCGGTCGAGTACGATCCCAACCGCAGTTGCCACATCGCGCTCGTCGAGTACGCCGACCAGGAACGCCGGTACATCCTGAGCCCCGCTGGTCTGACGGCGGGGGACAAGATCGAAAGCGGGCCGGAATCGGAACCGAAGGTCGGCAACGCCCTGCCGCTCAAGAACATTCCCACGGGCATGGATGTGCACAACGTGGAGATCAACGCCGGTCAGGGAGGCAAGCTCGCGCGAAGCGCCGGGGCTTCCGCCCGTCTGCTCTCTCGGAACGACAACTGGGCGATTGTGGTCTTGCCATCCGGCGAGATGCGCGAGGTTCGGGTTGAATGTCGTGCGACGATTGGACAGATCGGCAATGTTGAACATCAGGGCGTCCGTTGGGGGAAGGCCGGTCGCACCCGGCACCGAGGGCGTCGGCCCCATGTTCGCGGCACGGCCAAGAATCCGGTTTGCCACCCCCTGGGTGGTGGTGAAGGACGGAGCGGCGGCGGCCGGCATCCTTGCAGCCCGACGGGCATCCTGGCCAAAGGTGGACGGACACGGTCGCCCAACAAGGTGACCAACAAGCGGATCTTGCGTCGTCGCAAGAGCAAACGGTACGGACAGCTAACCATACCGAAGCGGTAACGAGCCGAGGCGGTTGTGGGTTTATATTGGCTGTACGCAGCAGATACGCTGAACGACAGTCGACGGTAGGATTGGTAGAGCGAGCCCGCGTCATCGCGGGAGGTGGGATTCGTCATGGCGCGATCACAAAAAAAGGGGCCGTATGTCGACGAGAGGCTTTACGGCAAGGTGACCATGCGTGGTCGCGACAGCAGCGGACCGCCGATTCGCACTTGGGCGCGTCGGTGTACGATCGTTCCCGAGTTTGTCGGTCACCGCTTCGAGGTGCACAACGGACGGTCTTTTATCCCCGTGTACATCACGGACGAGATGGTGGGCCACAAGCTCGGCGAGTTCAGCCCGACGCGCACCTTCCGCGGGCATGGTGGCAAGAAGAAGAAATAACGGTGGCCGTCAGGCGTGGCGGCGACCTCCATTGACGGACGCGCCGTCGGTATGGCGCGCGATTGAGAAGAAAGATGGCTGAACAACGATACTGGACGGCGTCGCATCGATTTGCTCGCATCGCCCCGCGCAAGGCGCGCCTCGTCGTGGACGTGATTCGCGGGCTGCGCTGCGACGAAGCGATGGAGCAGTTGAGGTTCAATCATCGTCGGGCGGCCTTTTTCGTGCGGGACGTCTTGAAATCGGCGATGGTCAACGCAGACGAGCAGGAGGCGGATATGTCCAGGCTCGTTGTGCGCAGTGCGCAGGTGGACGGCGGTCCGTATCAGCGGCGTTGGCGTGCGAAAGACCGTGGTCGGGTTCACCCGATCGCGAAGCGAACCAGCCATATCGTCCTTACGGTGGAGGAACGGTAGTCGAGCGTGGGGATCGTCGGTGCCTGGCGGTGCCGGCTCCGGGCCGGTTGTCGGGGCCGGGGCGTCGCCTTGCGGACATGGGAGTTGTTTGTGGGACAGAAAATACATCCGACCGGTTTTCGGATCGGCATCACTGAGAATTGGCGGTCCCGCTGGTTTGCCCCTAAGGCGGCCTACGCGGAGTTCCTGGTCGAGGATCAGAAGATTCGCCGGTACGTCGACCAGCGATTGAATCAGCGTCCGCCCTACGCGGCTGTGGCGCTGGTGGAGATAGAGCGGACGCGGGATCAGGTGAAGATTCTGCTGCACACGGCCCGGCCCGGATTGGTCATCGGCCCTAAAGGGGCGGCGGTGGATCAGTTGAAGGAGGCGCTCGAGGACCTGATCGAGCGTAAGATCAACCTGAACATCGTGGAGATTAAGGTGCCCGATGGGAATGCCAAGCTGGTGGCTGAGTCGATTTCCGAACAGTTGAAGAAGCGTTCCGGCTTCCGGCGGGTGATGAAGATGCGGCTCGAGTCGTCGATGGCGTCCGGGTTGAAGGGCATCAAGATCATGTGCAAGGGTCGGCTCGGGGGTGCGGAGATGGCGCGGACCGAGAAGCAGCATGCCGGTTCGGTGCCGCTGCACACGCTTCAGGCGCATGTGGACTATGGCACGGCGACGTGCCGGACGACCTACGGCACGATCGGCATCAAGGTTTGGTTGAACCTGGGCCGGTACGGCGAAGAGGTCGATTTGGAAGATGTTTCGCGCGATCGCCGGGGCGGTGGTCGCGGCGGAGGCGGACGCCGCGGGAAGCGCGGCTAGTTGGTGATTGCGGATTCGGTTTGAGGAGGCGGTCGGGGTGCTTACCCGGCTGGGCAGGCGTGGTTGCGGTGCCGGCCGGACGGTCGGCTTGTCAGGGCGGCGTTGGGAGTTACGAACATGGCGATGATGCCCAGGAGAGTCAAGTGGCGCAAGAGTCAGCGCGGCAAGATCCGTGGCAATGCCACGCGCGGCAATGTCGTCTCGTTCGGCGAATTCGGGCTTCAGGTGCTGGCGCCGGGATGGATTACGGCACGGCAGATTGAGGCGGGTCGCGTCGCGGCGACGCACTTCCTTCGCAGGGAAGGTCGCGTGTATGTGAGGATCTTTCCGCACAAGCCGGTTTCCGCGAAGCCTCTGGAAACCAGAATGGGCAAAGGCAAGGGTGATCCGGCGGAGTGGGTGGCTTGTGTTCGCCCCGGGATCGTTCTTTTTGAAATCGGCGGTGTTGAGGAAGACATCGCCCGCGGGGCGATGATGCGCGTGGCTCATAAGATGCCGTATCGGTGTCGTTTCGTGAGGAGGCGCCACGGTTTGTAGTTGGCCGATGAGGGTGGCGCGGCGCGCGCCGGGATTGGGATTCGATGAAGAACGCCGAAATACGCATCACCAAGAGCGAAGAGTTGCATGTCGAGTTGGAGCGGTTGCGCCGGCATGTGTTTGACCTTCGGGCTCAGGCGGTTACGGAGAAACTTGAGAATCCCTATCGGATCACGCAGGCGCGTCGCGACATCGCGAGGATTCTGACGGCGCTTCGGGCTCGCGGAGAGTCGGTTCAGTCCTAGCGGCGGACCGCTCGGCTCAGATCAGGCATGGTCCGATCGCGGGCGTTTGGACGGGGCGGAATGCGGCGACCTGTTTTGAAGCGGGCTCGTTTGGGGCGGTAGTGGATTTCCGGTACGGACCGCGGCGTTGGGTCGCGGGGATCGACGAGAACCGGGTGACTGGAAAAGGACGGCATTGATCGATGGCAGAGCTTGAACGTCAGGTTGAGTCCGCCCCGGTGCGGAGTAAACGGACCCGCCGAATCGGAACCGTGGTTGGCGACCGCGGCCAGAAGACTATTAAGGTCGAGTACGCGTTTACCACCAAGCATCCGAAGTACCACAAGTACATCAAGCGCACTACTCGGCTTCAGGCACACGATGAGAACAACGAGGCGAAGGTCGGTGATGTCGTGGAGGTCATGTCCTGCCGGAGGTTGTCCAAGACGAAGTCGTGGCGGCTGGTCCGGATTGTGACGAGCTACTAGGCGTTGCGGTTGGGCCGGGGGCTCCGGCGGATGTGGGTCAAGTGAACATGGCCGGCCCGGCGGAACGCACGAGGCCGAAACGGTTTGGAAGATTGGGACGGCGGCGATGATTCAGCTACAGACAATGGTGGATGTTTGCGACAACACCGGTGCGAAGTCCGCAATGATCATAAACGTCTACAAAGGCAGCACGGGTGCTCAGGGCAAGAAACGCTTGAAGCACGCCAAGATCGGGGATCTCGTCATGGTGACGGTGAAGAAGTCGCTGCCCAACAGCGATTTTTCCGGCGGCCAGGACCGGGCCGATCGAGCCAAACGCCGCAAGGCCCGCGCCGTGGTGGTTCGGGCCAAAATGCCGACGCGCCGGGCCGACGGTAGCTATGTTCGGTTCGACAGCAATGCGGTCGTTTTGGTGGATGAGAAGAACGAGCCGCGTGGTACGCGTATCTTCGGGGCGGTGGCCCGGGAGCTGCGTGAGAAGAATTTCATGAAGATCATCTCCTTGGCGGAGGAGGTTGTTTAGTTGGTCGTTGGTTTCCGGCGGGGTTGACGGTTCCGGCGGCCGGCTGCGTTTTTTGCGGCGGTCGTCAGGTTGTTCGAACGGGTGAGGTGTTCATGGCGCTGCGTATTCGAAAAGGCGACGTTGTCGAGGTGCGATCCGGCGATCACCGAGGCGCTCGAGGCAAGATCCTTTGGATCGACGGCGAAAAGGGCAAGGTGGTGGTCGAAGGGGTTAATATGGTCTACCGGCATGTGCGCCCGACTCAGAAGAACCCGCAAGGCGGCCGCGTGCAGAAGGAAGCCCCGATCCATATTTCCAACGTGCTGCCCTACGACAGCACCAAGGGCAAAGGCGCCCGGGTCCGGTTCGAGGTCGAGCGTGACGCGGCGGGTAAGATTGTTTCGAAGCGTCGGGTCACCGTGGCCGGGACGACGTTGCATACGCTGACGCGCGGGGCGCAGGGCGGCAAGTAGGGTTTCGGTGAAGCGAGGAACGCGTCGGTGCCGGCCATCGCGGATCCTGCGGCGTCGGTGGCGTGGAGTGAGGTTCGATGGCGAGATTGCTCGAGCGATACAACAGCGAGATCAGGGATCAGCTCAAAGATGAGTTGGCCATCAAGAATCCCATGGCGATCCCCAAGCTTACGAAGGTGGTGGTTACGATGGGAACGGGGTCGCCGGTCGTCGACAAGACTCGGGCGGCGCAGGCGGCCGAGGAGTTGGCCAAGGTTACCGGGCAGAAGCCTCAGATGCGACGGGCCCGTAAGAGCGTGTCGAACTTCAAGATCCGGGACGGATATGAAGTGGGCTGCCGGGTAACGCTGCGGGGCAAACGGATGTACGAGTTTGTGGATCGGTTGATCAACGCTGCCATTCCCCGCCGTCGCGACTTTCGAGGTCTCAACCCGCGTAGCTTTGACGGGCGGGGCAACTACTCGATGGGGGTGGCCGATCAGTCGATTTTCGCCGAGATCGACATCGCCAAGATTACGCGTACCCAAGGGATGAACGTGACGTTTGTGACGACCGCACGGACCGACACTCAGGGGCGGGCGTTGCTCACGAAACTGGGGATGCCGTTTCGCAAGACGCAGGAACTGGAGAACTAATGGCAACGAAAGCGTGGATACGCAAGGCGGAGCGGGCACCGAAGTTTGGTGTTCGGGGTGTGCGTCGCTGCAAGCTGTGCGGGCGCGTGCGGGCGGTGTACCGGAAGTTTCAGGTTTGCCGCATTTGTTTCCGTGATTTGGCCCACGCGGGCATGATTCCCGGCGTGCGCAAGGCCAGTTGGTAGCGGCTTTCGCGAGCCTCAGGGACGGCAGCGGTCAGATAGCAACGGAAGGTTGGACTCATGTGGTCAGATCCGATAGCGGATATGTTGACGAGAATTCGTAACGCCGCGCGCGTTCGGCGCCGGCAGGTGAAGATCCCCGCTTCCAAGCTCAAGGTGGGCATTGCCCATGTGCTTAAGGAGGAGGGGTACATCGAGGGGTTCGATGTGATCGAGGACACGCGTCAGGGCATTCTTCGGATTGATCTGAAGTATGGGCAGCGCGGCGAAGACGTCATTCACCGGATTGAGCGCGTGTCGCGCGGGTCGCGCCGGGTGTACAAAGGGGTCGCGGGCATTCCCCGTGTATTGGACGGATTGGGTATTGCGATTGTCTCGACGAGTCAGGGCGTATTGAGCGACCGGGTTTGTCGCGAGAAGAATGTCGGTGGCGAGTTGATTTGTACGGTCTGTTGATGGTGGGTTGGCCCGCCCGGTACGCGGCAGAAGTGGTGTGCGTGGCGCACGGCCGGGCTCGCGGTGGATTCTTAGGCGACGGATCGGAATAGCAGTAAGGAACGGTCGATGTCGAGAGTAGGCAAAACCCCGGTGCCGGTGCCGTCAGGCGTGAATGTGACTGTGGCCGGCGGCGAGATCACCATCAAGGGCTCGAAGGGCACCTTGGCTTGGCGTTTTCCGGATACGGCCCGTGTGGCCTACGACGAAGGGGCGAAGGAGATCGCCGTCACCCGTACGGACGATCGCAAGCAGAGCCGGGCCAACCACGGGCTGACACGGGCTTTGATCGCCAACATGATTAAGGGTGTCAGCGAGGGTTTCGAGCGGCGCTTGCAGATATACGGGACGGGCTACAACTGCAAGCTGCAGGGCCAGACGTTGCACCTGAACGTGGGTTTTATGGGGCGTCGGCGCGGCTTGGGATCTCAGTTCGAGATTCCGGTCCCCAAGGGGCTCGAAGTGGTCGTCGAAAAGGAAGCCGCTCGTGGTGAGACCGATCCGGCGCAGCTCCTTGTGAAGGGCTGTGATCGGCAGCAGGTCGGCCAGTTTGCGGCGGAGATTCGTGCGTTGCGGAAGACCGAACCCTACAAGGGTAAAGGCATCCGCTACGAAGGCGAAGCGGTCAAACGTAAGCAGGGCAAGGCACTTAGTGGAACGGGTTAGGCCAAGCGTAGACAGGCGCAGAGGCGGTTGATAGCGATCTGAATGAGGGTGGTCCATGGCTGACGTATTGGTCAAAGCGAGGAGAAGGCGACGCCGCAAACTCGGCATCCGCAAGCGCGTGATCGGATGTGCCGAGCGGCCGAGGCTGACGGTGTTTCGCTCGTCAAAGCACATTTACGTTCAGATTATCGATGACCAGCGCGGTTTGACGCTGTGCGAGGTCAGCACCCGCAGCAAAGAACTTCGCGATCAGATCAAAAACGGCGGCAACGTCGCGGCGGCCAAACTGATCGGGGCGGCTGTGGCCAAGCGGGCTCAAGAAAAGCACATCGAGTGTGTGTGTTTTGATCGCAACGGATACAAGTTTCACGGTCGCGTCAAGGGGCTCGCCGATGCGGCGCGCGAGGCCGGTTTGAAGTTTTAGGCCAGTGAAAGCAGGCTCGCCCGTCGGGGCGGCCTGCCGAAGCCGGGCGGCGACAGAGGCAACAGAGGCAAACGCCGGGCCGTTGAGACATGAAGAATTGCTGCTGAGAGGCGAACATGGCTGATAGACACTTTGCGGATAAGGATGATTCCGGGCTCGGCGAAATGGTCGTACGCATCTACCGATGTGCAACGGTGGTTCGGGGCGGACGGCGTTTCAGCTTCGGCAGCCTGGTGGTGGTCGGGGACCGCAACGGCAGCGTGGGCGTCGGCTACGGCAAGGCGAAAGAGGTGCCGTTCTCCGTTGAAAAGGGCAAGAAGATCGCGTCGCGGAGCATGGTCCGGATGAACCTGGTGAACGGGACGCTTCCCCATCGGGTGGTTGGGCGGTTTGGGGCGAGCAAGATTGTGATGGTGCCGGCCGCACCGGGTACCGGCGTCATCGCCGGCGGAAGCGTGCGGGCGGTGCTCGAATTGGCGGGCGTGCGGGACGTGCTCACCAAGAGCTACGGCTCCAACTCCCCGAAAAACCTGGTTCGGGCGACGTTTGACGGGCTAAGGCAACTAATCACGCGTGAGGAAGTGGAGCGACTTCGTGGCGTTAAGCTGGCGAGCTAGGCTTTGACGATGAATATTACTGAAATAACCAAACTGGCCGGTCGTGACCGGCGTGCCAAGCGGGTCGGTCGCGGTAACGGGTCCGGCAAAGGTAAGACCTGCGGTCGGGGCCACAAAGGAGCCGGGCAGCGCGCGGGAGCAAGACGATTCGGAATGCTTGAAGGGGGTCAGATGCCGACGTTTCGGCGTTTGCCCAAGCGTGGTTTTAGCAACGCCCTGTTCCGCCATCGATTTAGTGTGGTGAATGTGTCGTCGTTGGAGGCACGGTTTGAGACGGGCGACCACGTGACGCCGCAATCGCTTCGTGAGTGCGGCCTGATTCGGAATCTGCACCTTCCGGTGAAGATTCTGGGCAATGGTGCCTTGACCAAGAAGCTTACGGTCGACGTATCGAATGTGAGCAAGGCGGCTCAGGAAAAAATCGAATCCGCCGGCGGCAAGATTAATCTCATTTGAGCCGGCGCGGTATTGGATCAGGCCCCGACTTGGGGTGGCAACGGCATGTTGGCCGTTGGCCGGTAATCGCGTGTGGCTGAGCCGCTGCCAGGAAGTGGGCGGTAACGGTGGCAAGTAGTTATGTTCTCGACCCTACTCAACGTTTTTAAGATTCCAGAGTTGCGGAACAAGATTCTGTTCACGCTGGGTATGCTTGGAATTTATCGCATAGGCTTTTACGTCCCGGTTCCAGGCGTGGATCAAAGCGCCATGCTCGCTGGAATGGGCGGTGGCGGCGGCGGTGGATTCGGCGACTTGATGGAACACTTCCAGCTCTTTACCGGCGGCAATCTGCGCCAGAGCACGATTTTCGGCCTGGGGATCATGCCCTACATTACGGCGTCGATTATCTTCCAGATCCTCGTAACGGTCGTGCCATCGTTGGAGAAGCTGTCTCAGGAGGGCGATTCGGGGCGGCGCAAGATTTCGGAATACACGCGCTACGCGACGGTGGCCATTTGTCTGATCAACGCCATCGTTTGGATGAAATACCTGGCCGCCAGTGACTTCATTTTCCCCCACTATTTGGGATCGTGGTTCGGTCTTTCTTTTACCTATTGGTTGTTTGCGGTCTTGATCCTGACCACCGGGACGGTGTTCCTGATGTGGTTGGGTGAGCAAATCGACGAATACGGAATCGGCAGCGGCATTTCGCTGATTATTATGGCGGGTATTGTCGTGCGGATGCCGAGTGCGGTGCTTCAGGTATACAGCAGCTTCAGTCTGCGGGGCAGCGCTTCGGGCGACATGGATTTGGCCAAAGTCCTCATGTTGTGCGTGATGTTCGTGGCGGTCGTCGCAGGGTCGATTTTGATCACACAAGGGCAACGCCGGATTCCCATTCAGCAGGCCAAGCAAACGCGTGGTCGGCGGGTCGTCGGCGGACAGCGGCACTACCTGCCCTTGCGTGTGAATCACGGCGGCGTGATGCCCATCATTTTTGCCAGTTCGATGCTGATTTTCCCGAGCATGTTGCTGGGGGTGGCGGCGAACTGGTGGCCCAACGGCTTTTGGATCTTCTTGCGGAACGCGTTTCAGTCGGGGCAGTTCTTCTACATCCTGTTCTACATCGTGGCGATTTACTTCTTCGCGTACTTCTGGACGACCGTCCAGTTTCGTCCGAAGGAGATGGCCAACAACTTGCGAGATTACGGAAGCTTCATTCCGGGGTTGCGGCCCGGCAAGCGCACGGCGGACTACCTGGACCGGGTGATGGGGCGTATTACGTATGTGGGTGCCGCCTTCCTGGCTATCATCGCGATTATTCCGATGTTGGTGAGCAGCTCCATGAAGATTCCGTTTGCCGTTTCGGCCTTCTTGGGCGGGACCGGTTTGCTGATTGTGGTAAGTGTCACCCTTGATTTGGTGCAGCGGATCGAGGCCAACTTGATCATGCGCAACTACAAGGGCTTCTTGGGTAACGAGGGGCCGATTAAGGGTGCGCGTATGTAATACGCAGGACGCTCCGTCCGGTTGCCTGTATCAGGCTTCCGGCCGTGCGGCGGGTGTCGGATCGGGTGGATCGATGCGGGCGAAGGATATCATTCTAAAGAGCTCGCGTGAGATCGAGTTGATGCGCGACGCAAACCGGGTCGTCTTTCGCGTTCACGAGAAGATGCGGGAGCTGGTCAAGCCGGGCGTTACGACGGCCGAGCTCAACACGGCGGCTGAGTCGGTGATTCAGGAGCATGGCGGGATCGCCCTGTTCAAGGGGGTCGAGAACCCTCAGGCGGACTTTCCGTTTCCCGCGGCGCTGTGTACCAGCGTCAATGAGGTTCTGGTGCACGGGATTCCCGACGACCGCAAGCTCGTTGAAGGCGACATCGTCAGCATCGATTGCGGCGTCCGGTTGGCTGGATACTGCGGCGACGCGGCCCAGACCTTGCCGGTGGGGAAGGTGGATCGCAAAGCCCGGCAGTTGATGGACGTGACGCGCCGCGCGTTGGACCTGGCGATCGAGATGGTTCGGCCGGGTCGGATGTGGAGCGAGGTGGCCGCGGCGATTCAGGCCCTGGTGGAGCGGGAGGCGTTTTCCGTCGTGCGCGACTTTGTGGGGCATGGCATCGGTCGCGAGATGCACGAGGAGCCGAAGGTTCCCAACTATTGGGACGGCAAGCAGAGTTGGATGGATTTTGAGTTGGTTCCCGGCTTGGTGCTCGCGATCGAGCCCATGGTGAACGTGGGTACGCGCAAAGTGGAGTATGGTGGACCCGGGAAATGGGCGGTGCTGACCAAAGATCGGAAGTTGGCGGCTCATTTCGAGCATTCGCTGGCCGTGGTGGAAAGTGGCGCCGACGTACTCAGTGACGGACGGTAGCGCGAGCAGGCTCGGCCTTCGCGGCTGACGCGGGGATGGGCCGGCTGCGCGGGTGGTAGGGCATCGGAGGTATGGATCGATGAAAGTACGAGCGAGCGTTCGGCGCATGTGCGAGAACTGCAAAATTGTAAAACGTAAGGGCGTGGTTCGGGTGATTTGTACGAATCCGCGCCACAAGCAACGCCAAGGTTAAGGAGCTTTTTCGTGCCACGTATCTCAGGTGTTGATATTCCGCCGAACAAACGCATCGAGTATTCGATTCGCTATATCCACGGCGTCGGTCCCAAGATCGCCCTGGATATCCTGAAAGAGGCCCAGATCGAGGTCGGTGTCAAGGCCAAGGATCTGAGCGAAGAAGAAGTGGCGCGCATCGCGGCGGTGATTGACCGCGGCTACCAGGTCGAAGGCCAGCTTCGGCGTATGGTGCAGTCCAATATCGCGCGTTTGAAAGACATTCGATGCTATCGGGGGTTGCGCCATCGGGCCCATCTGCCGGTTCGGGGGCAGCGGACACGCACCAACGCGCGCACGCGCAAGGGACCGAAGAAAACCGTGGCCGGCAAGCGCGGCGTCAAGGAACTTCGTTAAGAGTCTTTTTGGAGTTGAGTTAATCAGTGGCTAAGCGAGGCGGTAAACGCAAGGTGCGGAGGAACGTGGCCCGCGGGATTGCGCACATCCGGGCCAGTTTCAACAACACCCTTGTGACCATCACAGACTTAAACGGCGATGTGCTCTGCCGGGCATCGGCGGGAACCGTTGGGTTCAAGGGTACGCGCAAGAGTACGCCGTTCGCCGCGCAGCGCGCGGTGGAGCAGGCGGCATCGGCGGCCCGAAAAATGGGCATGGTGGAAGTCGATGTTCGGGTCAGTGGTCCCGGGAGTGGTCGGGATTCGGCCATCACGGCGCTCGTGTCCACGGGGATTCGAGTTCAATCGATCGAGGACGTGACGCCGCTTCCCCACAACGGGTGTCGCCCGTCCAAGAAGCGGCGTGTCTGACAGGCCCGATGTGGCCCGTTGGGTCTGCGGTGTGCGGTGCTTTCAGGGCAGCGATGGAAACCGCCGATGACCCGGTCCCGGATCCCGTTGTGGGTCGTCTTTGTAGAGAATTGATGGGTCGCTGTCGAACCAGAGCCTCAAGCGGCGGCGGTTGGCAGGTCGGACCGAATTGATCGCGAACACCCGATTGGAGATCTTCCCGATGCGCATTAGGTGGCGAGGATTGGAGTTACCAGGTCGTATTCTCCGCGACGAGACGCCCCATCCCAAAGTATACGGGCGGTTCACCATAGAGCCGTTTGAGCAGGGGATCGGTACGACGATTGGGAACTCGTTGCGCCGCGTGCTGCTTTCCAGCCTGGAAGGTGCGGCCGTAACCAGCATCAAGATTGACGGGGTGGCCCACGAGTTCAGCAGCATGGACGGGGTCTTGGAGGATGTGACCGACATCGTGCTGAACATCAAGGGGATCATCCTTCGATTGGACTCGGACGGTCCGGCGAATATGGTGCTCGAGCGGAGCGGGGCCGGTGCTTTGACGGCCGGCGACATCGCCTGTGATCCGTCCGTGGTGATCATCAATCCGGAGCATCACATCGCGACTTTGACGGACGATGTGCCTTTTCGGATGGAGCTGACCGCAAGTAGGGGGCGGGGCTACGCGACCGCCAGCGACAATCGGCTGTCCGAGCAGGAAATCGGCGTCATCCCGGTCGACTCCGTGTTTTCGCCCGTGGTGCGCGTTCGGTATCGCACTGAGGAGATGCGCGTTGACGACCGAACGAACTACGACCGCTTGATCCTCGAGGTGTGGACGAAAGGGACTTTGCTTCCGGAAGACGCCCTCGTGGAAGCCGGACTGATTCTCCGCAAGCATCTCAACCCGTTTGTCATGTACCACGAACTGGGGCCGGAGATCAGCAAGCCGCCGGCCCGATCGGCCGTGGCTTCCGACAGCGGGGTCGATTCCGCACTGGACGAGTTGCTGGACAAACCGGTGTCCGTGCTGAACCTATCCGTTCGGGCGAGCAATTGCCTGGAGGCGGCTCGGATTCTAACGGTACGCGAACTGGTGTCCCGAACCGAGCCGGAGTTGCTTCGCGTTCGCAGTTTCGGGAAGACCTCTTTGGACGAAGTCGAGCTCAAGCTCAAAGAGTTGGATCTCTCGCTGGGAATGGACGTTGGCGGCAGGTCGACGTCCGACGCTTCGGGTTCGAATGAGGCGGGTTCGGGGTCCATGACCATGCCGGATGCATCCGTCGGCGGTGGCAGCGGCATAGCGAATCAGGATAATGCGGATCACGGTCGCCTGCCGGGGGCAGGGGCCGGGCCGATGGAAGTGTTCACCATGGGTGACTGAACGTCGAAGGCGGAGTTGAAGCTCCGACGGCGCGCCCACTGATCGAGCGAGGCGATGATAGAGTCATGAGACATCGTAACAGTCAGAAAAAACTGAACCGCACTTCGGAACATCGAAGGGCGTTGAACCGGAACATGGCCCAAAGTCTCGTCGAGCACGGACGCATCCGAACTACCCTGGCCAAAGCCAAGAATCTCAAGCCATACGCGGAGCGTCTGGTTACGTTGGCCGTTAAGGCTCGCAAGCTCAAACACAGCGATCCCGCGGCTTCCTTGCGGGCGAGGCGTCAGATTCATCGTCTGCTCGGGGATCGAAGCCTGATTGCGCAAGAGCACTTCGCCGCCTACGAGGAAATGTCCGATGCGGCGCGTTCGAAGACGCTGCGCATGGCCAGTGGCCATCGACATCGAGCCGGCGATCCGCGCGGACGGCTTGCTTTTACCGGCGAATCCGTGATACGGCGGTTGATTGAGAAGGTGGCGGCCCGCTACGAAGACCGCCCCGGTGGGTACACCCGGCTGATTCGGCTCCCGCGCCCGCGCAAGGGGGATCATGCGCCAACGGCTATCCTCGAGTTGCTTGGGGATGAGGACCCTCCGACCTCTCTGACCAAGCCTGCCAAGTCTGCTCGGAAGCGCCGCACCGACGCTCGTTATGCGGCCGCGATCAAGGCATCCAAGGCTTGGGCGAAGACTGAAGCGAAATCGGTGCCTCGCGTGGTCGAGGACAGCCCAGAGCCAACTGTCGACGAGGCCGGCGAAGGCCATTCGGGTGATGCGTCGCCCTCAGACGGCGATTCTTAATCGACAGCCGGTCGAGAAAGGGTAGCGCCGGCATTTTTGCGGTGATTCTGACGGAACCGGACGGCCTGGACAGGGTGATGCCGGGTGTTTTCGCCGGCTGGAAGCCGGCGCCGCACCCGAGAACCAGTTTCACAGCAAGCTGTTAAGGTCGCCGCTCTGGTCGCGCGTCCGGGTCCGTGCGGATGCTCCTGCCGGCACACGTCCTCGTATTCGCCTGGTGGGCCGCGCAATTCGGGGCTTACTCGAAATGGTGGATCATGATGGCCGACGCCAACTGCGTATTCTGTAAGATCGTCGCGGGGCAAATCCCTTCTCAGACAGTGTTTACGACGGACGCACTCATCGCGTTCATGGACATCGGCCCGTTGGCCGAAGGGCACCTGCTGGTCATTCCGCGTGATCATTACCCCACCTTGGTCGACATGCCGGCCGACTTGTGCCGCAATATGGCTGCAGTCCTGCCCCGATTGGGCCGGTCGCTGCTGCGCGTCACCGGTGCCGCCGGGTTCAATCTCCTGGTCAACAACGGCGAAGTCTCCGGGCAGGAGGTGTCCCACGTGCATTGGCATTTGATTCCGCGCGCCCCGTCCGACGGACTCGGATATCGCTGGAACCCCAAGTCCTATCCGCCGGGACGCATGGAAGAGCTGGCCAAACTGTTTGACCAATCCCTTGCCGACTGAGATGTGCCGGGCTTGTCTTTCGTAACTGGCTCGTCTGTAGCTCAGCCGCCCTCGGCTGGGTAAGCCGCCGAGTCGCGCCGCGTGTTGGCGCGGACACGGCGAAGGGCTGCTGCGCCACACGGGTTCTCCCATGCCATCCACTGAACTCTGTGCTGCAGCCGGTGGACTATCTGTTCCGGGGTCGCGGGACGAGCTTGCCCAGGCTGGCAGCCCACGTCATTCGCTGTCGTCGATCCGGTTACTCGCCCATGACTTGAACGATGATGCGGCGGCGACGCGGTCTCGTGTCGAAGTCGATAAGGATGATCTGCTGCCAGGTGCCCAGCGGCATGGCCCCGTCGACGATCGGAAGGGTCAGGCTCGGTCCCAGCAGCGAGGCTCGGACGTGTGAATGACCGTTGTCATCGTGCCAGGTTGCTTCGTGCACATAGCGGCCCCCCTCCGGCGCGATGCCTTCGAATGCAGCTTTCAGGTCATGATTCACGAGACCGGGTTCGTATTCGGTCGTGGTGATCCCCGCCGTCGAGCCGACGACGAAAACCGTAACCTGTCCCGACGCAATCCGCCCCCGGTCCAGGGCTTCGGTAACGCTTGCGGTGAGATCGAGCACCTGGGCGTTGCCCTGGGTCTCGATCGCGATCTCGTGCGTTTCAATGGGCATGGGCGTATGGTTGCACAGTACAGCCAAAAGCCGCTTGCGGCGCGGGCTGCCGGCCCGCTCAGACCGCGATTGGGATGTAGAAAGCAAACTGGCGCCGCCCGCTCGTGACGGCCTCCACCAATGTATTAAGACAACCAAGAGAACTCCGCAACCCCGGCCGGCGGCACATACAGGTGTGTTGCGGTGTCGGCGGGATGGGTACGCCGAATCAGAGCCGCTGGCGCCAGCCTGCGGATCAAATCAGAGCCGCGGGTGCGAGCCCGCGGACCCTCGGGTACAGGAGGTCACCCGGGTTTGCGCCCGGTGCTCTGAAAAGGGCCCGTCGCCGATCCTGGCACGGGTCCGTCCGTCTCGCCATCGTCGCGTGGGCCTGTTGGAATCGTGCTGAACCGCGTAAACTTGTGGGCGATGGGTACGCTGACCTACACCACAGCCGGGGAATCGCACGGACGGGCCGTAATCGCGCTCGTCGAGGGAATGCCGGCGGGGCTGACCGTCGACGTAGCGCTGATCAACGACGAACTTCGCCGGCGGCAGGGTGGGTACGGTCGCGGCGGGCGAATGAAGATTGAGCGGGACGCGATTACGATCCTGTCCGGCCTTCGCCGGGGCGTCACCACCGGATCGCCCATCGTCGGGCAGATCACCAACAACGACTTCCGCATTGACGATGCCCCTGCCTTGCACCGCCCCCGACCCGGTCATGCGGATCTGGCGGGCAGCTTGAAATGGCTTTCGACCGATTGCCGGAACACGCTCGAACGGGCGTCCGCGCGGGAGACGGCCGCTCGCGTCGCCGCCGGCGCGCTGACCAAGTCGCTCTTAAATGAGTTTTCGATCGACGTGGTCGGCTACGTGGTTTCGATTCATGACGTTGCATGCGGGGTGAACCGCGACGTGTCGCCCGACACCTTGCGATCCCTTCGTGACGCCAACGAGGCCTATTGCTGCGACGCCGGGGCCGCAGCGCGCATGATTGCCGCCATCAAACAGGCCAAGAAGGATAAGGATACGGTGGGGGGCGTCGTTGAGGTGCAGGTGTTCGGGCATCCGCCGGGCCTGGGCAGTTGCATGAGTTGGCGGGAGAAACTCGACGGGCGCTTGATGCAGGCCGTGGCGTCCGTGCAGGCGATCAAAGGCGTTGAGATCGGGCTTGGGTTCGAGGCGGCGCGTCGGGTCGGCAGCGATGTACACGATCCCATCGATTTTGATAACGGTTCGGTGGATTCGCCGAGTTTGGGGTTCACCCGTCGATCCAATAACGCGGGGGGCATCGAGGGCGGCATGTCCAACGGCGAGCCGATCGTGCTACGCGCCGCCATGAAACCGATCAGTACCTTGCTTCGGGGGCTCGACAGCGTCAACCTCAAGACGCGGCAATCCGAGCGCTCCGATTATGAGCGAAGCGATGTCTGTGCCGTGCCCGCGGCCAGTGTGGTGGTCGAAAACGTCGTGGCCTTCGAGATGGCGCGGGTTTTTCTTGAGAAATTCGCTGGCGACACGATGGCGGAAGTGCGCAGCAGCTACCACGGTTTTCTGGAGGCAGCGCGCAGTTTGGGTGAGCTCCAACGCGATAGCTAGACCAGAAGTCCGTCCCCGCTGATTTGACGCGGTGGCACGTGTGGCACAGCGGCCCTCCACTGTGTGTGGATAACGGCTGTGTCGCGGCAACCTCCCGGCCGAGGGCGGCTGGGCTACATGCGGTGTCCCATCAAATCATCGTTGCCGCGGCTCTGCGCGGACCACGCGGCGAAAGCGTGGTTTTGCCAAGCTGCAGCCATCCCTCCATAATGACCATCATGCCCTGCGGCTGTGGCGGAATTGGCAGACGCGCTGGATTTAGGTTCCAGTGGGGAAACCCGTGGAGGTTCGAATCCTCTCAGCCGCATAGGTGACATTGTTATGTCACTTTCAGGGGCAGCCTTCGGCGTCGCGGCACGTGCAGCGATGGGGCGCTCATGGTTTGGGGGCCGGGACGCGACCGATCCGGTGCACCCTCGATTCATTTCGCCGGCGCGTTTACTGGAGCGGCGGAAGCTCGGACAGAATCTCGGTGAGCGTTCGCATGTGCCGGCCATCGGGGTCCTGCTCTTGGAGAAAATCGAACCAGGCCGTTGCGGGGCCGGGGTCGTTCACCCAGTCGTCGGGATGCGTCGCGACGCCGAAATAATCGCCGGGCGCGGTTTGTGCGTAGAGCGCTTCCAGGGCTGCGTTGTCGGGTTGGCCGAAAATGGTCAGCGATGCCATGCTCAGCATCCAAACCTTTTGTCCTGCGTACACGGTTTCTTCAGGCTGGACGCTCGCCGCCGTCGTCCCTTCCTTCTGTCCTCCGTGAGAAATGATCGGAATGTCGGCCCCTTAATCGTCCGGTTCGCCCCCCGAGTAGTTCGTGATGGCGGCCGGCGCTACCAGTTGCTGGACCACGGCCAGGTGGTCTTCCAGATCGCCAAGGTAGCCGGGATCTCGCGTCGAGGACATCGTGGCCGCATCGTTGCTGTATCCGTCCCAGGCGGCGTCGTGCGTGATCTGGTGGTGGTGGCCGCCAAAATCATGGCTGGCCGCCATCCAGGACTGGAATGCTTGGACCATCCATTCGTTGCCCGGCGAAGTCATCATGACCACCCATTGTGGTGTAAATTGGATGCTGAGTTTGACGTTGCGGCTTGAGGCGGCCTCCACGATCTGCTGCAACGCCTCGAAATGACGCTGGTCCGCGTGTTGCGGATCACCATGAACGGCGAAGAACGCCAGCGGACGCGTGATGCTCGCGGTGGGCGTGTCAGTCGTAGTGCTGCCATCGGTCGTGCTGCTGCCAAGCGCTCCGCTCGTTGCACCTCCAAGAGCGGTTCCGTTCGAATTCGCGCTTGGTGGTTCCGGTCGTTGGGCGCATCCCACTGCCAATGCGAAAGCCGCACACACGCATGCGGCGGAGATAAAGCATCTGCTCCTACGGTCTTCGTTCTCGTGTTTCATATTTGACGCTCCGGCCACCTGATGGGTTCGTTGTCTATTGCGTCGTCCGTTCAGAAGGTTTTCGGCATGTCGGCGGTCCTGCTTGAAGATACCGGGAGCCCAACCGAAGCTCGCGGAAATGCGCAGGCGGTGCCTGCCGTACCGCTGTTCTCGATAGCGTCCGCAGTGTTTCTTGAGGATTGGGTCGGTGGGGACGCCTTGGCCGCGTTGGTGTGCCTACCCGATCCGGCGCCGGTCTACACGCACGATACCTTGGACCCTGGTGCGATGTTGGGAACATCGCACCGGTGGTATGTGACATCCTCCGCATCGATGGCGAAAGATGGGGCCAGCTCGACGGTCGCCGCAGGTGTGCCGTCGGTGTGACGCGGCGGATGCAGTCCGCCGCATTCGAGCCAGTGATAGGCGCGGGCCACCTGGTCTCGCATCGAGCTCTCCAGTGAATCGGACCCGGACGCGTTCTTGACGGGCGAGAATTCCTCCGACCGGTCGACCTCGAACACGAGCGGGTGCTCCGCCAACTCCAGCGCGTCGAAGACGAACATCTCCAGTTTCACGGCGTTGGGCGTTTGCGGTGAAATGAGCGTGCCCTCGTCACCGATGTAGGCAACCACCTTCTCTGCACGGCGGTAGGGGAGTTGGAAAGCCACGTCCATAACCCGGTGGACGAATTCCACTTCGATCAGGTGGATTGCCAGATTGCCGGCGTCAAACTTGCGTGATCCGTCTGCGTTCTTGGCTTCAGCGAGCTCGTCGGAGAACTCAGAGTATTCGATGACGGCCAGCCGGCCGTCGCGCAGGCAGACATTGCCCACACGCTCATGATCGTCGGCCTTGCGGGCGACCTTGGTGCTCATTTCGGATCCGGTGTTGGCATGCAAGCCCAGAAACAGCGGATCAAACGGCCGAACCAGGGGATTGTCCACCTGAAAATAGGAGATCGTCCGGATGCCGCGGCGGCGCATGTCCGCCAGCGATCCGCTTGCTACCAGCGCCTTGAGAGATCCGCCGTGCCCGTCGGGGGACAGGGCCAGCCGATTTCGGTCGGCCAGAAGCATTTTGCCGTCACGTGCGAATGCGGGCATCTGACCCTGGACGAACATCGCAACGTCCTCGCGCTTGAGCCCGAAGAAGTCGTGCTGCTGGAAAAACTGCCGTGTGGCTTCGTGATTCCCGGGGCCCGTCATGATGTACCACGGGATGGTCGTTCCATATTTCCGGCCGGCGGCTTGAATCGTTTCCGCAAACACCTGAAAGAGGCTTGCGTTGCGCACGGGGGTCACCGGATAGGCGCCCTTAGGGCCGTCGAATCCGAGGCGGGTGCCTTGGCCCCCCGCGACCGTCATGGCCGCGACCGTTCCGGCTCGGAGCATGGCCGCACCCCGCGCCCGCGCTCGATCGTATTGAGCCCGGGAATCGGCGTCGGGGCGGCTCGGCCAGACCTTGGCCGGGCACAATGCCAGGGAGCCCTCTCGCCTGGGCGTTTGGCGCACGTGCGATTCGATCAACTTCGCTAGGGCATTCAGGTCGACCGATTCGATGTCGGTCAGCAGCCGGTCGCGCTGCGCGTCCGATAACCCATCCCAATACCGCAGGACGTGTTCCTGTCCGCATGATCGAAGCTGCGCCCTGGCCTGGTCCCATCGTTGTCTTGTTGATTGCATCATGCTGGTCATCGTATCGAGCCGCAGATGGATTCTTCTGGATTCTTATCAGGTTTTTAGGGACGGCGTTGGCAGCGAATCCGGTGCATTTTGGGTGCGTGGGGCGTTGCGGCGTGGCCGGATGGGAGTGGGGTAGTCCGTAAATCTTTTTGGTTAAATAGATTAGGAAATAAATCATCCGTCGAATCCGGATACTCGATGACGTGTATAACTTGTCGTAAGATCGCGGGGCGGCTTGCGCGCGTCGATGGCCACACGCGACTTTTGGCAAAAGCATCGATGGTGCCTGACTGAGGTCGGGTGCGTACCCCGAAATCGAAGGATCGGCCCGTGGGTGTCGGCGAAACGCTGGTAGAGCGCAAGAAGATTACGAAGGCTCAGCTTGAGCAGGGGCTGGCCTCGCGCAAGTCTTCCGAGCGCGTTGAGCACAGTCTCGTGCGGCTCGGGTTCATCGACGAGCGGGATTTCCTCGAGGTCTACGGCGATCAATTGCAAATCCCGTTGGTCGATCTCGCTGAGATTGAGATCGACGAGGAATTGCTTCGCCAAGCGCCCGCCAAGGTCGTGCATCGCGACCGTGTCATTCCCATCGACCGCCGCAACGGCAGCATTCGCGTCGCTACCAACAACCCCTTCAATCTCTATGCGTTTGACGAGCTGCGCATGTTGATGGGCGCCAAGATCGAGACGGTTCTGGCGACCGGTGAGGAAATCTCACGCGTCATCAAGCAGCATTTCGGCGTCGGCGGACATACCGTCGAAGCCATGATGGACGGCTCCGAAATGCAGGTCGTCCTTGAATCCGATCCCGACAACGCCGACCTCATCGAGCAGGCGCAGGAAGCGACGGTCGTCAAGTTAGTCAATGAGATTTTGCTGGAAGCCATTCGCGACCGTGCCAGTGACGTGCACATTGAGCCTTACGAGGATGATCTGAAAATCCGCTACCGGATCGACGGCGTGCTGCACACCACCAACGTGCCACCCGAAATCCGCCGCTTTCACGCGGCGATCGTCAGCCGCATCAAAATCCTCTCCAACCTCAACATCGCGGAAAAACGTTTGCCGCAGGATGGCGGCTTCAAGATCAAAGCGCAAAACCGGGACATCGATTTACGCGTGAGCATCATTCCGACCGCGTTCGGCGGCGCTGTCGTCATGCGTATTCTCGACAAGCAGTCGGTCCTGCTCTCCCTCGATCAGCTTGGATTGATCGACGAACCGCTCGCCGGCGTGCAACACCTCATCAGCCAACCCTACGGCATCATTCTCGTCACGGGACCGACCGGATCGGGTAAGACAACCACGCTCTACGCCGCCTTGAATACCATCCGCAACGATTCGATCAAGATCCTGACCGTTGAGGATCCGATCGAATACTACCTCGATGGGATTCAGCAAGTTGGCGTTAAGGCCAACATCGGCCTGACCTTCGCCGCCGGTCTTCGGTCCTTCTTGCGCCATGACCCCGATGTGATTCTGGTCGGTGAGATTCGAGACCTGGAGACGGCCGAAGTGGCGATCAACGCATCACTTACCGGTCACCTGGTTTTCAGCACCCTGCACACCAACGACTCGGTCACCGCCGCCACCCGCTTGCTGGACATGGGGGTGGAGCCGTTTCTCGTCTCCAGTGCGATCAGCGGCGTCTTGGCGCAGCGCCTCGTGCGACGAATCTGCAAGCATTGTAAGGAGGAATACGTCCCCGACCCGATCGACGTGCCCAACGATTTTGCCCTCGAACCGGGGCAAACGGTGTTTCGAGGCGCGGGTTGCCGCGAATGCCGCCATTCGGGCTACCGGGGGCGGGTCGGCATTTACGAACTGCTCATGATCAACGAAGAAATCCGGGAGATGATCTTGCGCCGCAAGTCGGCCGGGGAGCTTCTGGAAGTCGCCCGCAACAAGCACGGATTGAAAGTCATGCGTGAGGACGGCTTGGCTAAGGTGCTTAAGGGATTCACGACCATCGAAGAGATCAACCGTGTTACCAAGGTGGACGTGGCCGCACTGGATTAGCGCTGCGCCATCGCCGATTCGATGGGATGTCCCGTGTGGTACGGCGGCCCTCCGCTGTCCCTGGGCAAAGCCCGGCCGAGGGCGGCTGGGGCACAAAGAACTCAACGCGAGCCCCCACGCCGATCAGTGCAATCGTCCGCTGCGGAAGATCGCCCAGGTCAGCCCGAGTCCCAGCACGCCTGCCAGCAAGTACCCGATGATTCCGAAGTACTGCACCTTGAAGCCGAAGGGGGCCAGTTCGGTCTTGGCGCTGACGACGACGGAGCTGCCGATGATGATGGCCGCCAGGACAATGGAGAACGCCAAGCGGTTGCTCGATCGATCCAACTCCTTGGTCATGCGGTCCAGGTTTTCATGTTTGACGTTGAGCTGCCAGATGCCCGTGCCGACACGCCGCATCAAAGAGCGAATCTGACGAGGTGCCTTGCGCGCGGCACCCAAGAGATCCAAGCCCAGTCGCGTCGTGGCGTGGGAAAGCCGCAACGGAGAAAGCCGCGACCGAATCGCCTGCTTAAGCCGCGGCTCGATCAGTTCGAGCAGATTGAGCTCGGGGTCGAGCTGCGTGATGACCCCCGCAACGGTTCCCAACGCTTTGAGCAGTTGGGCCATGTCGCGCGGGATCATCACATCGTGCCGCCTCGTGACTTCAAGAAACTCTTCGAGCAATTGGGGGAGTTCCAGTCGCTTGATCGGCAATCCGTAGTATTTGTCGAAGAGGCCTTGCAACGAGCGCTGAAGTTGACGCTGGTTGACGTCGGGGCCGATCGCTTCCATGTCGAACAAGGTATCCGTGACCAACTCCATCTCACGGTTCACGCAGGCGAATACGAGGATGACGAGCTCCGTAATGAACTCGTCCGTAACCGTGCCCGCCTGTCCGAAGTCGATGAGTCCGATTCGGTCGGGCGGCGCGGCCAGGATGTTGCCCGGGTGGGGGTCGGTGTGGAACTCGCCCAACTCGAACACCTGCTTCATGTAGCATTGTGCCAGCGTTCTGGCGAGCCGGGTGGCGGTCAGGCGATTCTGTGGGTCGGTCCCGTTCAGGTAGGGCTGGATGCCGGTGCCGGGAAGCTTTTCAACCGTCAGCACGCGTTGCGAAGTAAACGCCCAGTAGACCCTGGGAATGGCCACCGTGGCGTCGTCCGCAAATGCGTTGCGAAACCGCTCCGTCGTTGAGGCCTCGTTGACGTAATCCAATTCCTGCGTCAGTAGTTGCTCTAGCTCGTCGACGAGCAGCTTGGGTTGGTAGCCGCTGAGTTCGGGCGCCATGGTTTCCAGCGATTCCGCGAGCCACCGCAAGAGCTGGATGTCCAGATCTACGACCTGCTCGATGCCTGGTCTGCGGATTTTTACCATCAGCTCGGCGCCGTCCAGTCCGGTCGCCTCATACACTTGTCCGATCGACCCGCTGGCGAGGGGACGATCCGCAATCTGTGCGAAACAGGCGTTCGCCGATCGGCCGAAGTCCTCCTCAATGATGGCCATGGCTGAGGCACTATCGAAAGGGGGTACGCTGTCGTGAAGGACGCGCAGCTCTTTGATGACCTCTTCCGGGACGAGGTCCGGCCGGGTGCTGATGAATTGTCCGAGTTTGATGAAGGTGGGGCCGAGCTCCGAGCAGACCATCGCCAGGCGCTTGCCGATGGCACTCGATGGCAGCGCGTCGTCAGTCGGGCGACGCTTCTTGCGCATCATCCAAACGGGTACGAAACGCGATAGATCGACCCGGGCGACGATGTGTCCGAACCCGTGCTGTGTCAGCGTCGTGGCGATATGCCGCAGCCGATTCAGGCTCCGAATGTTGCGTGTGAACTGATACGGATTCATCGCCGGAAAGCGTCCCCGTTTCCGTGCGCCGCGTCAATCGGTTGCGGTAGCTTCCCAGAGCCGTTTCGATCTTCTGGGTAGCGGGGCGGAGTAGCCCGTCGATGAGGCGAAGGCCTCGAGCCGCGGGCTGCGCCGGCCCCGAGCCGCGGGCTTCAGCCCGCGCGGTCTCCCGGAGATCGCCCGACAACCGCTACAAGAACAATGCAGCCGCTTTGGTACTCCGTCAACGCTGATTCGATGGATACGCAGTGCGGCACAGCGGCCCCCCGCTGTGTCTGGGAAACCCCCCGCCGAGGCGGCTGGGCCACAAATGGCAAGGCACTAAAGTACGGCGGTAATTCTTGTTGGGTCTGCGGGCTCCCGCCCCATTTCTTCGGTTTTCGGACGCGATTTCTGATAGAATCTCGCGCCAAGGGGTATTCGCCGCGACTATCCTTATGAAGCCACGGCATATCGGTACGCGCGAGTCGCGTTTGGCTGATGCGCCAGGGGCTATAGTGTTTGGTTTTTGACGTAGGTCCATCGAAGGCCTGCGGTGACAAGAAACTGAGTTTTTCCGGAGTTTGGGTGATGAAACGCTTTTTGGTCTCGATATTGGCTGCCGGTTTGACGGCAACGGCCGCCGTTGGTGCGGATTTGAATGTTTCGGTGGAATCCGGTGGATTGAATGCGGTCACCGTTGCGCCGGGTGACACGGTGGACTATGCGATCGTCGGTGAGCTGAGCGACAACCTGAACGAGGGGTTGGCGCTGTTCGGCTTTGACCTCTCTTTCGATGGTGGTGATCTGGCGCAGGCTTCGGCTCCGGGAACGGCCAACATAGCGGCGTTCGTCAGTCCCGATGGGATCAACAACCCGGCGGGCTTCGGCGGAACGATTATCGCCGGCGATTTGAAGCAGGTCGGCGGTGGTCAAAACACGATCAAGAATGACAGCACCAACGCCCCCTTCCCGCTTGGTCTCGTGGTAACGGGCGTGGCCCAGCCGGGTGTCCCTGAAGTGCTCGCCGTGGGTTCGCTGACGGCGCCCATGACGCCTGGGACGTACCATCTTACGCTGACGAATCTGTTCGCCAATGTCATTAGGCAGGGCGAAACGGGATTGCCGCCTCAGAACTTCTGGAAAACCGAAGCCGCCGTCGCCGGGACCGTCGCCGACCTGACCATTACGGTGGGGGATGTCGTGATTTGCCAGGTCACGGGAAGCACGCCGCCGAATTGCGCGACCGATGCTCGTCAGCCTACGAATCTCGACGGCACGGTCAGCTTCGGCTGGGATTCCATTACGATCGATTTGACCTGTGACACGACTGCCAATGTTCAGGCTTCCGACTTCGCCGTAACCGTGGATTCGGGGGTTCCGCCGAACATCATTTCCGGTACGACCAGCGGCAACAGCATCACGCTCCAACTCGATGGCGCCATTCCCGTGGGGCAGTGGACGTGCTTCGAGTATACGCCCAGCGCCGAATCGGTGTGTCTCGGTTACCTGCCGGCGGATGTCAACGGCGACCATACCAGCGCACCTGCCGATATTCTGGCCGTCATCGATTCGCTCAACGGCGTGACGCCTCTTCCGGTTTACGCCACCGACGCCGATCGCAGTGGCGTGGCCGGTCCCGAGGATATTCTGCGGGTGATCGACTTGCTCAACGGTGCTGCGTCGCTTCCGGCATTCCTCGATGTGTCGATTGGGGCGTGTCCGTCGGCCGCCCCGTAGGGCTGTGCTTTTAGTGTCGGTCCTGCACCTTTGACGCCGTAGTCTTGGGTTCGTGGCCGCGACGAGACTGGTTCTTTCTCATCCGATGGTGTTTCGGACGAGGGACCGTTGATTGATTCAATCCAGCGTGGCAGCGCTTGTTCGCTGCCACGCTGTTTTTATGTCGGGATGTGGGTTTCTGCTTGCTATGCCACGATCGGCGAGGCGCTCGGGTGAGTACGCCGGCTCTCGGTCACCGCCTCCACAGGCCCGCAAAAAAGAAATTGGACAAGCCGGCCTGTTGCCGAGAATAATAGGCAAGGCGGAGGTGTGTTCGGGGTAGGGCGAGCCCGTTAGAGCGGTTGCATCTTTCGTGTAGCGGTTGGCGGGCAAACTCCGCGGCCGCGCGGGCTTCTGCCTACGCGGACTCGCGGGAATAACGCGATCGCCGCGGCACGCAAAGTACAACTGTGCTACGTACCGCTCGCGGCGCTCGATACGCGTGTTGTTGATTGATTGATTTGTGGAAAGGGAGGCTCATGCGGCGATTCATGTTGGTACTGGTGGCTTTGTTCCCGCTGCTTGCGGCGGTTTCGGCACGCGCAAACTTGATCGTTACCTTTGCCGCTCGCGACAATCTCGGGCGGGACGTGACCGGTGACGTCGTACCCGGCTCCAAGCTGGAGATCGACGTTCTGCTGTCGGTGGATGGCGACGACGACCCACTACCGGACGTTCGGTTGATTCAATTCGATTTTGTCGGTAGCGATCTCATGTTCACCATTGACGCGGTCACATGGCAGGTAGACCAGACGGCCTATTTATTCCTTGGGCGCAATCCGCTTCGGCCGTCCGCGACATCTCTAGCGTTCGCATCGCAACCAGGGTTGCTCGTGCTCGACGGCAGCCCTACGGTCGTAGCGACTTTTGATGTCACGGTAAATGGAGCCGGCGTCTTGGACGCGGGATTTGGGCCTGGCGGTGGCGCGCTGGTTAGGGCGGGTTTCGACGTGCAATTCGAGTTTTCCGGGTCGGCCGGCAACGTCGGCGGTGGCACGCTCGCGTTGACGGTTCCGGGTGGCTCGACCGGCGGCGGGACGGACGGTGCCACGGGCGGCGACACGGATGGTGGCACCGGCGGTGGAACGCCCGGGGATGCTGACGGCGATGGTGTAGCCGACGCCCAGGATGCCTTTCCTAATGACCCTACGGAAACCGTGGACTCAGACGGCGACGGCGTGGGCGACAATGCGGATGCGTTTCCGGAAGATCCGGCTGAATCGGCCGACACCGACTTGGACGGAATCGGCGATGTGGCCGACCCGGACGCCGATG
>JBHHUB010000005.1:0-51327 GCA_046753625.1 Phycisphaerae bacterium
CCGGAATCGGGCGCGCGAATCAGAGCCCTCCGCGCTAGCGGTGGGACCAGTCCGCGGGCTGCCGCCCGCGGCTCTGACTCGTAACGAGCCCGAAAGTTCAGGTGTGTCAAAGCACTAGGGCATGTTCACGTGTTGGTTAGCGGTTTCATAAGCCCGTCGGCTCAGCCATGCCCCTGAGCCGCGGGCTGGCAGCCCGCGCGGTGCACGGCGAAGACGATCCCGCCCGGCAATGTCACCTTCGCACACCAAAGCCGGAAATGCGTCGGAAAACGCCGGTGCCCACGTTAAGATCATCGCGGGAATTGTGAAGCAGCGCGGCACTACGTCCGTCCGCTCAGCAGCCATACGATGTGGCCGATCTGCGGCATGATCAGCTTCTCGATCGCCAGCCGCACGGCCCCCGGCGAACCGGGCATGGAGAAGATCGCCGACTGGCAACACAGGCCCGCGCTCGCCCGGGAAAGCATGGCCGCAGCGCCGATCTCCTCGTAGCTGAGCACTCGAAACAACTCACCGAAGCCCGGCAGCGGTTTCTCGTAGAGGCTGCTGACCGCTTCAAACGTGGTGTCGCGTGGGGAAACGCCCGTCCCCCCCGTCACCAGCACCACGTCGCAATCACCGCCCCGGCAAATCCGCTCGATCATGGCGCGAACCTTTTCCGGCTCGTCGACGACGAGTTCGCGCGTCATCACGCGATGCCCTTCCCGCTTCAGCGCGTCGACGATGTAGGTGCCGCTCGCGTCGGTTTCGATAGTGCGCGTATCGCTGACCGTTATCACCGCACACTTCAGCTCGGCGGCGTGCTGTTGATCATGGGAGCGGATGGACATATTGCTTTCCAACGCCGGTGGTCGCCAGTTAAGACCCGGACTTCGGTTTCATAGAAGTATATCCGGATCGCGGCATCACCCCAACTGCACCTCTTCAGCTCGATCGCGGACCGTGCAGCGGCTTAAGCCCTTCGGCCCGCCTCAGATCGTTGACCAGCCGCCAGACATGAAAATCCGCCTCGATAAAGCGGACGAGATGGGCCGTTGAGATGTCGAGTCGCCGCGCGGCGTCGGAAACGCGCATGTTGCACGCGAAGATCAAGTCGAGAATCTCGCCGATCACGGGAAAGTAATTCGGATTTTTTTCCGCCATGCGAATCTGACCGTCCTGCGTGAGGGCGTCCTGGAGTCGGGCAGACGGCACGAACGCCTCCGGCACGATCGGCGCCCGAATCTCCATGGCGATCGCACGTCGCAACCGGCGCATCGCCCGCCTCCTGTTGACGTGCTGCGATCGATCATCCTCCGCACTGGCCGCGAGTCCGGTCGGAATGTGTCGCAAGCGAACGGCAGAACTAGTCTTATTCCGCTTCTGCCCGCCGGGTCCGCGCGCGCGATAATGATCCATTTCGCACTGAGCCTGCAAGGCCTCATCGCTCAGGAGCAGCCATGATCGAACGTTGTCGGTGCCCACCTGAAGCATCCCTTCGCCTGCCGGTCTGCGGCGCGCCGATCCTATACGCCCCGGGCGAGGCTGCAAGCAGAGGGGATTCTTCGGTTTAAGATTGAAGATTGGAAGATTGAAGGCTGGAGATTGGAAGTCCGCGGGTGATGGCTGCGGGACGAATCGTTCTCCTTCTTGGTGCCTCTGTGCCTTATGGGTCAACCTTCCCGGCGCAGGCGCGCACTATCGGACCCTCCCTCTGCGCCCGATCCGAGCGCGGCGCGAAACCCACGGGCTCCAGGAAACGCGCTCGCAAGTCACTTCCCCAATGCGCCGATAACCCGACAGTAGCTGGCAAACAACCTCGACAACCGACCTTAACGAGGTACGGGAGATGACTATGAGAAGAATGTTGATTAAGTGGTCCGCGATCGCAGCCATTGTGATTATCGTCACCTTCGGATGCACCACCGCGCTGCAACCAAGCGGCCAACAGACGACCCAAACGAGCGTGGCGACGAACACCGACGGTTTCGCCGTTGTGGACAGCACGTTCAGCGACGCGCCCGTGTCGCCCGGTGGTCTTGGTGTCGGCGCGGGCAGCGCCGGTGCTGCGGAAGAAGAAGAAGGCGGCGAGGCGACGCGAAGCTTTTTCACCGCCTTCCAAATCGACCCCGACGCCGAAGACAGCGCCGGCCCGAAGTTCATCCGTTCCGGGGACGTGGATCAGGACGGCATGCTTGACCTGGTCACCGCCTGGAACCAGTCGCAACCCATTCAGCTACATTTGCAACGGCGCGACGCAGCCGGCAACGTCACCTTCCGAACCATCAATCTCGGCGGAACCTCGCCGCTGGCCATCATGGCCGACATCGAACTCGGTCAGATCAACGACGATGGCTGGCTCGACATTGTCGTGCTTTCGAAGGCCACCGGAGCCGTTACACTCTGCCCGACGAACCCACCGACAGAGATCAGCAGCCTCGAAGGCGAGATTGTCGTGCTCTTCAGTCCCGGGAGCGCCGCGCTCATTCCCGACGGCGATCAATGGACGCAGATGATCCTCGTCAATCCGTTCGTTCGCTGCCGCCGCGGCACGACCGGAGAACTTTGGATCCACGACCAATTCCCCGGCGTCGAAGACGTGCCTTTTGTCGATGGACAAACCCATCCCGAACTCAACGGATTCACCGCACTGGCCGTCGGCAACATCGACGGCGTTCCCGGCGATGAGATCGTCGTTGCGCTCAACACCGGCGAGTGCGCGGATCTCGGTCAGCAACCGGCCATCACCACCGTGGACCTCTGGTTGAATCCCGGTCCCGGCTTGTCGGAACTACCCAACCAATGGGGTGCACCGTTCTTCAACTCCGATCCGGATGTCGACGCTGCGTGCCCGGGGACTCATTTACCCCATCCGCCGGGAACGCCAGGCCAGGCCTACTCGTCATTCCTTCGCGTGCCGATCTCACTCGTCGTTGAAGCCCCACAGATCCGCGATGTAGAGCTGCTCGATGTCGACAGCGACGGCGATCTGGATGTCATCACCGCGGTCAGCAACGGCATCAGTCGCAACGTGCGTTGGCAACGCAACCCTCTGATCGCTAACCGTCCGGGCGGCCCGAGCGGACTGACGGCCGTCGAGAACGGCTTCAGCGACGGTTGGCGATTCATGGCCTCCGATTGGGAATCAAGGCCCATCGGACAGGTCGACACGGGCGCCGATGACGTCACCCTCGCCGACATGGATGGCGACGGTTCGACCGATGTAGTGGTACGATCATCCGCGGGCGTTGTGCAATGGTTCCGCCATCCCAACACGATCGTCCGGGAGCCCGAATTCCCGCCGAGCGACGCCGTTCCGGACCGGTTCAACTTCCCGTGGGCGGTCTATACGTTGACCGAATTCGGCGAGAACCAACAACCCGAGGGCGTTGGCGTGGGCGACCTCACCGGAGATGGGCAGGTCGAACTGGTCGTCGCCGCCCAGGGCGCTGCGTTCTGGTACGACGGCAACGCGGGCGCATCAGTCTTTGATCCCTGGGCTCCCAATACGATCATCCAGGACAGCCCGGCCGATGCCACAGGCGGCACAGCGGCCGGGGCAGCCGGTTCGACCGTTTCGAGCGGAGGAGCAAGCACGACACCGGCAGCGAACACGCCCGCACCGGGAACCGGTTTCGGCGTGCAGTCAACGGACGTTTCCACAGTGATCAACAATCTGCTTGTGGTCGATCTCGATGCGGACGGACGTATGGATATCGTCGGAACCTTGGACCGACGCAGCGGACCCGGACTGAGTGATGACCGCCTGGTCTGGTATCGCAATACAAGGACCGAGGACACACCGGCCCCCTAGTCACCGGCGACAGGCCGTAGCCGCACTCGATGGAAACGGCGTAGGCATCCCGCGCCCGCAATCCGTTCCACCAACGAAAGGTGGGCAACCGTTGTAGCCCGGCCGCCTTCGGCTGGGTGGTTGACACGGCGGAGGGCCGCCGTGCTGCACGGAACATTCCACGCAATCAGCGTTGACGCCGGCGCGGCGATACACTTGACCGGTATCAACGCGAACAACCGAGGGCTCTTCCCCCTGCCTTCAGTCCCGATGCGGATGGAACACCGCGAACGCCGTCACGATCAGTCCGATCGACATCAGCATGACGATCGGTCGCGTCTCGCGGTCACAGAAGATTCGATCGTAATCCAACTCCGGCAAGAACGCGACCGCCCTGAGCACCACCGCGGGCGGGGTCACAGGTAGCGGCCTGAACATCTCGCCGGGTTCGTCCGGCACGGTCATTGCGGCTACGGGGATGCTCCTCATGCCCTTGCGGCGGTAGCCGAGATCACGCTGAGCCAACCGCGCCACCGCCCCGGGGTCGCGGCAAAGCGCATCGAGTCGCGTCTGCTCCGCGACGATGCGCTGGTTCAAGCGATCCAACTTGTACTGCTCGATCTGGGCTGCCCGATCCAGCAGCTCATATTTTCGCCACTCCGGCAGAAGCACGCACGGCGTAAGCGCGGCGAGACCCATGCTCGTCAGCAACAGAAAGACCAGCGCGGCCCCGCGACCCGGCGTCGGAATCTCCGCGTCTGCGAAATGAGAACGAAAACGGCTCAAAAACCTAGTGCCTCCGGACCGCCGCGCCGTACACGGCCGCGGAGCCCAGGTGCTCTTCGATACGGAGCAGCCGATTGTACTTGGCGATGCGATCGCTCCGGCAAAGACTTCCCGTCTTAATCTGGCCCGCGTTGGTTGCCACCGCCAGATCGGCGATGGTCGCGTCCTCCGTTTCGCCGCTGCGATGGCTTATCACCACGGTCCAGCCCTTGCGAACCGCCATGTTGATCGCCGCCAATGTTTCCGACAGCGTCCCAATCTGATTCACTTTAATCAGGATGGAATTGGCCGCCCGCATTTCAATCGCCCGGGACAGCCGCTGCGTGTTCGTGACCAGTAGATCGTCTCCCACCAGTTGCACCTTATCGCCGAGGGCCGCATTGAGTTTCTTCCAACCGTCCCAATCGTTCTCGTCGAGCCCGTCCTCAAGGCTGCAAATCGGGTATTTTTCGCACCATTTGGACCAGTAGGCAATCATTTCGTCCGACGAAACGCCCCGATCCGGCGCGGATTTGAAGAAGCGGTACGTGCCATCTTCCTTGTCAAACATTTCCGAAGTCGCTGGATCAAGGGCGATTTCAATATCCTCGCCCAGACGGTAGCCGGCCTTTTCCACCGCCACGCTGATCAGTTCCAGCGCCTCCTCGTTTGATTTGAGATTCGGGGCAAAACCACCCTCGTCGCCGACGGACGTATTGTATCCTCGCTCCGAGAGCACTTTCTTGAGCGAGTGAAAACACTCGACCCCCATGCGAAGGCCCTCGCGAAACGAGTCCGCCCCCCAGGGTTGGATCATGAATTCCTGGAAATCCACATTGTTGTCGGCGTGGCGCCCGCCATTGAGGATGTTCATCATCGGCACCGGCAGGACATGCGCGGCCGGACCGCCCAAATAGCGGAACAGGGGCAAGCCGCACGACTCCGCAGCCGCCCGTGCGGTCGCCAGCGACACCGCCAGCATGGCGTTGGCTCCGACGTTGGCCTTGTTGGGCGTTCCGTCGATCTCGATCATCGCTTCGTCGACGATTTCCTGATCGGTCGCATCCAATCCCAGGACCGCCTCAGCCAGAATCGTCTCGACATGCTTGATCGCATTGAGGACGCCTTTGCCACCGTAGCGTTTGGGATCCCCGTCGCGGAGTTCCACCGCCTCATACTCGCCGGTGGATGCACCCGACGGCACAATCGCCTCACCCACGCTTTCGTCTTCGAGCACCACGCTCGCCCCGACCGTCGGATTCCCGCGCGAATCCAGCAGTTCGCGCGCTTCGATATGTACGATCGTCGTTGAACCCATGATTTCCTCCCTGCTTAGGCGTCAGATCACGCCGATCACCATATCGACCATCGGCGGACCGCTGCTCCACCCGGCCCCTGGGCAATATAGGTCGCCCAACACCACGAATCAACGCCAGTACCGCCTGAACCCGCCTACGCCATGGCGATCGAAAACCCGCGTAACGCCATGATCTTCGATCTTGAACCTTCGACTTTCGACCCCCCGCCAATACCCTTTTCCCGCTCGCGTGGTAATATACCATCCGCCTTGGAGCGGCCGACGACCATCATCTGTGATGCTGCGCCGGGGTGATCGGACAAACAGCGCCCGTGGCTGTTCGAACATGAGTCCTGGGAACGATCGTAGCTGACCGCAACGATGCTCATTGCAAGAGAAGGCTTTAGGGAGATTCTGCTCTCAACGTCCCTCCTGGCGGCGTTGGGACTCGGGGCGTACTGGCTTTATCCACCGCTGGCGATCCCCTTCGCACTCGTGTGGATTTGGGTCATTGCGTTTTTTCGCGACCCCATCCGAAGGACGCGGCTCCGCCCCGGCGAACTGTGCGCACCGGCCGATGGAACCGTCACGGAAATCACGAAGATCGCTCAGTACGGCCCGCTCAATGGTCCGGCGATTCGCATCGGGCTGTTTCTGAGCCTTTTCAACGTCCACATCAACCGGGCGGCGTGCAGCGGACGGGTCCGATCGTTGGCCTACCGTGCAGGGGAATTCCTGGATGCCCGGCATCCCGAGTCCGGGCGCCGCAACGAGCAAAACGTCATTTTGATTGACCCGGAACCGCCGATGCCCGGCCCCGTGGAAATACGACAAGTGGCGGGCATGGTCGCCCGAAGAATCATCTGTCACGCCAGGGCCGACAGCTCGCTCACCGCCGGGGAGCGTTTCGGCATGATCAAGTTCGGCTCGCGAACCGAACTGGTCATCCCCGCGGTGGACGGCACGTGTGTCGAGGTCCAAATCGGCGACAAAGTCAAAGCGGGCATCACCGTCCTGGCGCGGCAGCCTGTAGCAACGGACCGTGAATCCGAAACCCCGGTCGCCGCCGGAACGCAGGCTTCCGCTTAGGCCGAGCACCATGAGAATCGCCGGACGAATCCCAAAAAGCCGCAAGAGACGCCGACGGCGTCAGATGAAATCGCTGGCCTTCTTGCCGTCGTTGATCACGCTGTGCAACCTGACGTGCGGATTCGCCGCGGTCCACTTTGCGATCCGCGCCATGTACGAACTCGGGCGGGGCGAAGTCGTCTACGGCACGACCAACCAACCGATCCGGCTGATCGAACTCATGCTGCCCTCATTCCTCTCCCTCGGCGGCGGGTTGGTGGTCCTCGGAATGGTGTTTGACGCCTTCGACGGACTGATCGCACGCATGACCCGAAGCACGACCGATTTCGGAGGACAGTTGGACAGCCTGGCCGACATCGTCAGCTTCGGTGTCGCACCCGCCACGCTGATGGTGGCCTTTATGACCACGCAACTGGCCAACGAAGCCATCCTACCTTCCCCCATCAGCACGCACGTGCTCGGCCGGTTCTCGTGGGTGTGTGCCGCGCTCTACGTCGCCTTCACCGCGGTCCGGCTGGCTCGCTACAACGTCGAGCACGCCCGCGCGGATTTCGACCCGCGTGCATTTCGCGGTCTGCCCAGCCCCGGGGCAGGCGCTATCGTGGTGGCCCTGATCATCTTCCAGGATCAGGAAGTCGGCCAGCCGCTTCGCCCCTTCATCGTCTACGCGTTGCCCGTGATCGCCCTGCTGACGGCCTTTCTCATGGTCAGCCGGCTGCCCTACAAGCGATTTCATCGTGCGTTGCTGCTCGGCAAGCAACCGTTCGGTCAGTTTCTCGGGTTCGTGGCACTGCTGGCGCTGTTCTGGCTCTACAAAGCGCCGACGCTTCTGTTCGTCGTGCTCTGGTATTGGGCCAGTGGTCCGATTCACTGGTTGATGCAACTGATACGAGACAGGCGCCTGGATGGCCAACCCACACCACAGCGTGCCCCCGCGAAAAAAACAGTCGGTCGACCCGATCCCGCGCAAGGCGACCTCCAACAGGGACGCCCCAGAAACAGCGCGTGACCATCGCCGGACCAGCCTCCTCTCAGCAACGGGAGCAACGCCGTCGACCCGAGCCATGCGCACCTCGCTCGGCTTGAACTCTCCAGCGTCGTCTGGGATGATCCGACCGCTGTTTTGAAGCAACGACAAAGGCAGGCCCACGGCCGGCGAAAGGAAGTAAAACATTGGTTGAAGGAAACGACAGCCCGGTGCGCGTGCGGTTCGCCCCGTCGCCAACCGGCTACCTGCACATCGGCGGCGCGCGGACCGTACTGTTCAACTGGCTCCTCGCGCGAAAATCGGGCGGAACGTTCGTGCTGCGCATTGAAGACACGGATCGCACGCGGCACATCGAGGATTCCGTCGAAAAGATTCGTGCGGACCTGCGTTGGCTGGGCATGAACTGGGACGAAGGGCCGGACGTCGGCGGCGATCGCGGACCCTACGTGCAGAGCGAGCGATTGGAAATCTACAACCGGCACATCCACCAACTCCTCTGCAGTGGCCATGCCTACTACGCTTTGGAAACCCCCGCCGAGTTGGACGCCATGCGTCAAGAAGCGATGGCGGCCAAACGCAACATCAGCTACCGGCGGCCCGATCCGCTACCCGGCATCCAAGAAGGCGAGCGCGCCAGAGCTGAAGGCAAGCCGGTCGTCGTGCGCTTCAAGATGCCCGGCGACGCCATCACCGTACACGATGACATTCTCGGCGCCGTCACGCTCGCCGCCGATCAACTCGAGGATTTTGTGATCCAAAAGTCCGACGGATTCCCGACGTACCATCTCGCCTGTGTTGTCGACGACGAACTCATGGCCATCACGCACGTCCTCCGTGGACAAGAGCATCTGATGAACACGCCGAAGCACATCGCGCTGCAACGGGCCTTTGGTTTTGGCACGCCGCGCTACGCCCATCTGCCCGTGATCTTCAACATGGACGGCAGCAAGATGAGCAAACGCGACAAGGAAAAAGCCGCAAAAGCGGGTCTGGCCCCGCCGGAAATCGACGTCCACGATTTCCGCGTCGCCGGCTACCTGCCCGAAGCGATCGTCAATTTCATCGCCCTGCTCGGATGGTCCCCGGGGAACGATCGAGAGCGATTCACACTCAGTGAGCTGACGGAAGCCTTCAGCACCGAACGCATCGGCAAAACCAATGCCCGATTCGACCGTGTCAAGATATTGGCATTCAACAGGGACATCGCAGCCTCGTTGCCGCAACCAAGATTGCTCGACGCGTTCCAAGACTTCCTTGATGTGCGCCGCGATGCCGCGGAAGGTCCTGCGTCGGGTGCACCGGGGCTGATCCTTCAAACCACCAACCGCCCCCCCACCGATGAAGACCTTGCATGGATGCTGACCGCTTGCCACGGCTTTCGCACCTTTGAGGACGTGATCAAGAAGACGGCCTTTCTGTTTCACCGCGCCGAATCCATCGAATACCAACCCAAGGCCGTCAAAAAAGTGCTTGCCAAGAACGACGGCGCCGGGTTCGCGATGCTGCAAGCCTTGCGCCCGCGATTGGAATCGATAACCCCGTTTGACGCCGCGATCATCGAACAACGACTCGGCGAGATCGTCGAGGAATTCGATACGAAGCTGGGCAACGTCGCTCAACCGCTGCGCGTAGCCATAACGGGCAGCACGGTCAGCCCATCCATCCACGACAGCCTCGCCAAGCTGGGCAAAGCGCAGACGCTCACGAGAATCGATCGATGCCTCGGATTGAGCGGTGGCCAATAGGTGGAACGAGATACACGCCTGCGTGCGGTGGGCCCACCTCCCCCGCGCCGAATCAAAACCGCTGGCGCCGGCCTGCGGACGTCCGACGGCAGCATGTCACCGGGCTTGCGCCCGGTGCTCTGAAGCGTGCCCGCCGCTGATGCCGTTACGAACCCATATCAGTTCGGACATTTCGCCGCGGCCGGCGCGTGGTCCACGACGTATTCGGGAACCAGCGATTGCAACCCCGCACGCAGCTCGGCCGGTGAGGCGGTGTCCGCGGTCGCCAGCAATCGCTCGATCCCGCTCTGTACGACGTCCCACTGTTCGGGTCGATGTTTCCAGATGCCGATCTTCGGATGGGGCGTATCGCCTATGTCTTCGCCCTCGCCGGACAGTTCCTCGTAGAGCTTCTCCCCGGGTCGCACGCCGCTGAATTCAATCTCGATATCGATCCCCGGCCGCAAACCGCTGAGTGTGATCATGTCCCGCGCCAAGTCGACGATGCGCACGGGGTCGCCCATGTGCAGCACGTAAATCTCGCCGCCGGCGCCCATGGTTCCCGCCTGCAGTACGAGTTGAGCGGCTTCCGGGATGGTCATGAAGAAACGAACCATCTCCGGATGGGTCACGGTCACGGGCCCACCGTCGGCGATCTGCTGCTTGAAGATGGGTACGACGCTGCCGCTGCTGCCCAACACATTCCCAAAGCGCACGGTAATGAAATTGGTCCGGAGCGTGCGCCCGTCTCTGCCCGCCAGGCCTTGCACGTACATCTCGGCGATCCGCTTGGTGCATCCCATGACGCTGGTCGGGTTGACCGCCTTGTCCGTACTGACCATGACCATGGTCTGTGCACCGCATTCGATGGCCGCCGTCGCTACGGTCGCGGTGCCGCCGATGTTGTTCTTGATCGCCTCGCCCACGTTTTCCTCCATCATGGGCACGTGCTTGTGGGCGGCGGCATGGAAGATGATCGTGGGTTTCTGCGCGTCGAAGACCCGCCCGACTCGGGCCGCATCTGCAATATCCGCAACACAGGGAAGGATGTCCAAAGACGCAAACGAGCGGCGCAACTCCCGGTGGATTTCGAACAGCGCGTTTTCGCTGCGTTCGACGAGCACCATGCACGCGGGCGCAAACGCCGCGACCTGCCGGCAGATTTCCGATCCGATGCTCCCGCCGGCGCCGGTGATCAACACCTTCTTGCCGCAAAGCTGTGCGCCGATCTGCGAAGTGTCCAGCTCAACGGGCTCGCGCCCCAGCAAATCGTCGATGCCTACGTTGCGCAATTGGGATACTTGGACACGCCCCTCGATCAGGTCGGTCACCGCCGGAATCGTGCGGAATTGCACGCCGGTCCCCTCGCATTGCTCCACCAAGCCCCGAATGACCTTCGGCGTGGCGTGGGGCAGCGCGATGAGTACTTCGGCGACCTCCAGCGCTTCGCAGAATCGCCGCAGGTCCGCCGTGCGGCCGAGCACCTCAACGCCGTGGATTTCGCCATGCACCAGGGCCGCGTCGTCGAGCAAGCCAACGCATTCATAGCGATCCTTGCTCGCCCGGAACATCTCACGCAACACGGCCTCGGCGGCATCGCCGGCCCCTACGATCAATACGCGCCGAACGTCTACGCCGGCGGCGCCCTGCAAATCCTCATAGTAGAACCGGAAGATGATCTTGGCGGCCGCAACCATGCCGATGGTGCATGCCAGGTCCAGACAAAATGTAGAGGATTGCCGCAGCAACGGAATGCGCTGATCGTCTATCAGGGCGCTGGCGTACAGGGTTTCCCAAATGTTTTCGATCACAAAGTACACCAGCAGGAATACAAATGTTCCGATGAGCGACGCCCTGATGACCCCCAGCAGGTCGCGTAAGCCGACGTAGCGCCAGGAACCGCGGTATTGACCGGTCCACCAGAACACCAGAGCCTTGACGGGCAGTGCGATGGCGAGAAGGGGCAGGTAGAGCTTCGTGAACCAGACTTGCGAACGGACTTCAAGCCGGAAATTGTAGGCCAGGCAGAACGCGGCCAACAACGCCAGCGCAAAGAGGACGCAGTGCGCCGCCACCACCAAGGGGGTTCGAATAGGTATCAGCGCCGCCGGAAACGGGTCGTTTGAAATGGGCCGCGGGTCGTTCAAGCCTGATGATGCCTCGAAGACCGGCGTCGGGTCGTGGACGCCCGAGCACGTGGGGCACCGGTCGTGTGGGTCATGTCCATAGGAATTCTCCGGTTGCGACACGTACCATCGGGTCAGCTCCGCTCCAACGCCCGGCGATCCATCGCGGTTAGCGCCTTCAATCCCCGGTCAGGCCAAACGCCCGCTGCGCAATCGCCACCTTCTCAGGCCAGTCGGCAAACGGCGTATCGGGCGCCAGAAGCGCCAACTCGTGCGCTGCGTCGCGAGCCGCGGCCCGCTCGCCCAGATGCCAAAGCACCAGCGTTTGCACGGCCTTGGCATACGCAGCGCCGCGGTCGGCCTCTGCGAAGCGCTGAACGAGAATCAGCAGCTCGCGCTTTTGGTCCGGTGAGGCCAACCGATCGGGAAACTGAAGATTGTAAAGAAACGGGTTGGGGACGACCTCCGCGATCTTCTTCACGAGCGCCCCACACGATCGGGTCGCCCCGAGGCACAGGAAGGAAAAAAACTCGCCGAGCCGCGCCTCGTGGTCGCTGGGCTGCAGCACGTAGGCGCCCTCGAACGCTCGGGCGGCCGGCCGGTAATCGCCATCGACGAAGCGGTCCCAGCCGCTCGCGCGGGTCGCCTCGTTGCGGAGTGAAACCCGAACGTGGACTTGCTCCGCCAGGGTCGGGGCGTCCTCGGGCAAGTCCGCGACTTCAGGCACCTCAAACGGTCTGTCGCTGGCAAACCCGGCCAGCTCTCCCATCGAACCTCGGCGCCACATGGCTCGATCAACGGGCGCGTTGAGCGCGTTGGCCTGAGTCAGCGCGCTGGGGCGGGCGAGGATCGTACCGAGATCCCCTGCCCGATTGCCCCCCTTCCGTGGGGCGAACCCACCATAGCGCTCAAAGGCGTACCGCTGGGACGGGCGAACGATGCCGGTCTTGGCCATCAGGTTGGGCTGGTAGACGGAGGCGTTTTGAAACTGCAGCGCGCGCCGGTATTGCGCCTGCCGGGCTCCGTAGGCGAATGTTCGGTTCGTCGATAAGGAAAACGGCACCAGCCCACCGCGGTTGTTGGGGCGGCGGTTGTTGGCCTGGAAACCACGCAGTGCCTGGCGCTGTGTGCTGTTTTGGAAAAGACCAGCGGATCGGCGCTCGCTGTACCGGGCACGTACATTGCCGTACCGGTCCGTGGCGTTGAACGTCTCAGTCTGACCGAACGCAGGTGTGATCGATGCGAGCAGGCCACAAGCGCAAGCGACCATGGACCGATAACAGCCCGGTTGACCCCTTGTTCCCGTAGGAATTGACCTCATTTTCTGCTTCCTTACAGCTCGTCGGTCCACGCCCCTATAACCACCTAATCAATCGGCAAATCACACCCGATTTCCGAGCCCATTTACCCCGGCCGGCCCCCGCGACCCCGGGAAACATGGATCCTCCTAATTATATACTCCGAAAATGGTTGCATGCCATCCTTTGGGGCGTGACCGAATCGGCGGCTGACACTCTTGAAGGCTCCGTGTCCCAACACCCGGCGCACACCTGGTGACATTCTGCCGCGGATGGTCCGCAGGCTCGCGCCCGCGGCTCGGGTCGATCGCTTACGGCCCACCCGGTTACTTTTGCTCCGCCGGCTCCTTGTCGGTCGTTCGTTCTTTTCGGACCGGCGCCTCCTTTTGGCCCGTCGTCGGCACGGCGTCCAGCCGCTCACGCAATTCGGCAAACAAGGCACAAATGGGTTGATACAACGGGTGTGTCGGTCGATCCCGGACGGCCACCCGTCCCAGCTCCTCTGCTCGCGATTCCGCGTAGGCGTCGGCGCGGTCCAGCAACTCCCGATGGATGGAGTTGATGGCAGTCAATTGAGCGGGATCGAATCCGTATCGGCGTTGGAACTCGAACACGTACGCTATCCAGGTGCGCGGGGCGTGGGCGTACCAACGACGCGGCGGCTTGTTATCCAACGCTCGTTGTGGTTCACTCGTGGCCTGCGGGGCGCCCCGTCCGACCCGCATGCCGGGATGCGTACCGTTTTGTACGGGGTCGTCCTGCATGCCCCAGTGGCTCGGTTCCCATCCGCCCGCCCGCCAGACCTTGTCCATCTTCTCGAGGTACGTCATGCGTTTATCAAAACTCGCGAGGTCGTGGTTGAGCCGTTTCAAGCCGACGGGGTCCACCATCGTAGCAATCTCGCGGTACATGCGTTCCCCCCATTCGCGCAGTTCGACGTTCATTCCGGCAGTGGCTTTGGACCATTCGGCCACGTCCTCCGCGGTATACGGCTGGCCCGCCATGCGTTTGCTCACAAAACGGCGCGTCTGCTCGAAGATGACGTCCGCGTGGCGCCCGAAGAACTCGCTGACTTCGAGCATCATGCGCGTCTTGATGCGAAATTCGCCCGCCTGCGGGATGCCGTACCGATCCGCAAGTCTGGACGATACCCGGTCGATGCGCTGGATCGGATCCCACGGCGGGATTTCCGCAATCTCGCCGGCGAGTTGGGAGGCGAAGCGATCGGCCTCGGTGTCCCAGCCGTTCTGCTCGAACAAGTTCACCATGGCATGCTTGACGTTGGCCGCGTCGCTTTGCCAATCATAACGGCCGATCAACTCCGCGAAGCCCTGGTCGATGACCATGGTCAGATCCTTCGGCGCGTCGACCTGTTCCTGAGCCCACGCCATCACCGCACCCGCGGCAAGAGACAGCGCCAAGACCGAACCGGCGTAAGGCCGTATCGGCCTGTGGATGGTGGTCATACCGCAAACCTCCTCTTGCGCCGATCGATGCCCGATACTCGACCGCGCACGCCCGTTGGGGCGACCGGTGCTCCGATGGTTCCGTCGGCATCGCGGTATCAACCCAGCGCCGGCGGCCCCATAGCATTATACCACGTTGCAGCCCCAAGAACGATTCTCTTTTTCCTGTCAAAAACGGTCGTTCCGGCCTTACCCGGTTGATTGAGGAGGGAGCCCCGCCGGGGCACGCCCATACGGCATGCGAGAAGTGCCTGCGCTCTAAAAGCTTCGATCGATGATGAAGGTTGCCAGCGCGGCTAGTGCCTTTTTGGCGGCACTGTCGGGTAGGCCGGCAAGTTGAGCCAGCGCATCGCGAACATGATTGCGGGCTAAGTCGACGGCGTAATCGATGCTGCCCAGCCGCCTCAGGCGGTCCCGGAGAGCGGCTGCGCGACCGTCGCGGCCCGGTTCGCCGATCCCCGCCGCGATAGCGGAAGCCTCGTCACCGTCGGCGCGGGCCAGCGCGTGGAGCGTGGGGAGTGTGACCTTGCCCAGATCGGCGTCGCGGCCCAGGGTTTTGCCGACGGCGTCCTGATCCCCCGTTACGTCCAACACATCATCGATAATCTGAAAAGCCATGCCGGCCGCTTTCCCGTATCGGCGTGAGCTTGCGACGAATTCGTCGCAAGCGCCGGAAAACCGCGCCCCCAGTGCGCAGGCCGCCGCCGTCAGGGCCGCGGTCTTTCGCCCGATAATGTCGAAGTACTGCGCCTCGCTGAGGTCGAGCCGGCCGCGCAGATGGTTCTGAAGCATTTCCCCCTCGCAGACGGTGTTGGTCGCTGCTGCGATGGTCCTGGAGGCCTCTTGGCTGTCCAAATTGCTGCACAGATGAAATGCGTGGCTGATCAGAAAATCGCCCAAGAGCACGGCCGCCTCGTTGCCGGCGATGCTGCCGACCGTGGGCTGGCGGCGACGCTCGTCCGCTTCGTCGAGCACGTCGTCATGCACCAAGGTGGCCATGTGCACCATTTCTACGACGGCGGCCAGCACATGATGCTCGCCGGTCACGCGTCCGCACGCGCGGGCGGTCAGAAGCAGGAGCGCCGGACGCAGCATTTTGCCCCGATACGACCGTACGACGCCGCAGAGCTCATCAACAAAAGGGAGATCGCAGGCAATCTCGTCGTCGAAAATCCGCATCGCCGCGTGCAGATCCGTCTGGATCGGCGCATAAAGCGACTGAAGCGTTTTCTGGATTTCAACCGTCGTCTGCATCGAGTTTGTCTGAATCATCGGGTGTACCACCGATTGGCCGCGGACGATACGCCTGACCAGCCGGCCGCGAGGGTATCAAGTCGGCGGCTCGGTCCGCCTAACCTGATCGGAATCGCCGTACCGGGCCACGCCACCATCCAACAAGATCGGATTCTAACCGGCGTATTCAATGTTTCCAATTATTTTCAAAGGATTTGAAAACTTGCGCGGAATGCGGCCTGGTAATTCCTGGCCTCGCCGAACGAACGCAAGCGTTCGCCCGGCGCAAGCGATCCCATCGGTCTCAGGGGTGTCCCGGTATCGCCGGCGACAGGTTCGTGCTCTTCCATTCGGGGCTGCGAAGATGCGTGTAGAGCACCCGCCTGCGGACGCCAACGGGCGAACCGGGCGGCCTCGGCGCGGTTCCGTCCTGAACTACCGTCGGGTTGGGGGAAGACCGGCGTGAATCCTGAAAGTTGTCGTACGTAGCGGTGACGGACCAGATGGCGAAATCGCTGCCGGACGCGGCGTTGGCCTGATCGCGCAAGTGTTCGATTGGAATCGAGAACACATCGAGCGACGCGCCCGGCTGAACGCGGACCAATTTCTCCGAGGTGGAGCCATGTGGGTCTTGAACCGGTTGCGCCACCGCTGGAATGATGATCGTGTCATTACCGACGGTCAGTGACCAGTGTCCTCGGGCCGACGGCTTCGCCGGCCGGCCGAAGCTGGTGTTGACGAACCAGGGCAAGTCGTTGCGATTGGTAAGCACGGCCGTCAACCTCTTTTCGCGCGGCACAAGGTTGAGCGTTGCAGGGCTTGCGGACGCGGAGACCCCTGGCGGCGCCGAATGGCTTACTGAAACCGTAGCCGTGTTGCTTTCAGCCGAACCCACCGCGGCGCGAATGAACCGCTCGTTTTGCCACGACGGCAAATACCGTAGCGTCGCCGCATATCGGCCCTTCTTGAGCAAGGGATAGCGAGCCCAACCACGATTGAACGCCACGATGTTCAGAAGTACGGTCTTGCCCGGACCGAGCGTTGATTGAATATCACGGTCGATTCGCTCCTGGACGGCATGGGCAACCGCGGCTTCTTGGCTGATGTCGTCGATATGCAATTCGACGATCTTTCCATCTGCGCCACGCAGCGTAAGCCATTCGGAAAGATCGAGCATGTCTCCGACTTGCCGGGCGTTGGGATCGAGACCGTCGCGGCTTATCTCGTCCAATTGAAAGGGAATGGTGGCCGGGTGGTCGGATGTGTTGTGCAAGGTAAGCAGAAGATCGACCGGCTGATCCCATGCGACAACGTCCTTGGAGAACGCCAGCGCGATATCGACGCCGGTGAAGGCGATCTGATCGAGCAGGCTCAAGACCGCACGAGCGCGGAGCGCGCGTTCGGCGTCGTCGCCTCGGGCCGCACGTTGAAGCGGGGCTCGCGCGGCCAACGGGTAGGTGCATAGTTTCAGCGTGGCGGCCGATCGAACGTCGAAGGATGGATGGCTCAAGTTCTCAATCAGATGCGCTATTTGCCGAACGGGAGCACCGCCGTGGGAGCGGTCGCCCTTGCTGGATGGCTGTTGCGGTCGGGCGTCTTGAGCGGCCAACTGCGCGGTCGGCAGCCACGAGGCAAACACCAGAAACCATAGCAAGCAGCCGGCAGACACGAACACACGGCCGAACCGCGCGGCGGCCGGCATCGTTCCAATGACTCTGTACGCGGCGGCAAACCGCGCGGGCTGAAGCCCGTGGCTCGGCTTGTCGTGTGCCGCGCTATCGGCATCCGGCCCCCAGGGCATGGCCGTTCTAGTCCTTGGGCGTTTCAATATGATGTCCCCCCTCTGCCGGTTCATGGCTCGCCATTTCTTCGGACGAATCATGCAACGAATTCCGCGGCATCGGTGGCATGGAAAACCGGCCAAACCCCAGCGCGTGTAGGGCATCGGGAGCTCGAACGTGCGCCGCGACCAGGAATTCTTGAACGCGGCGAATCAACGCATCGTCCACGTGCTCGGCGGCGACGAACAGCGCATCGGGCAACGTGATCGCCTCGACCGGATCGGTACGGGCTAGTTCGATGAATTGGTCCTTGCTGAAGGTGTACGCCAGCGGGAACCAGCGACCGCCGGTCGGCGGGTAGGTTTCAAACACGGCCGCCTCGATAACACCAGCCTGCGCCCGCAATCCGTATACGATTTCGCGAGCCGTCTGCCGCGAATTGCGGTGGTGCTGCAAGGAGCCGTCAAACCCGGTGAGCACGATTTCCTGCCTGAGGTCGGACGGTGAGATGCCCGCCTCGTCGAGCACTTCCAACGTCTTGTAGAACAGCACCGGGTCCGTACGCGGGCCGAACGCAAACGGCCTGCCGCGCAGATCCTCCAGCGATCGAATATCGGAGGTTGCGTCCGCCACCAGGATTCCCTGACGACGAAACGGCTCCGCTCGCGCGATGATTCGGGCGGACGCCCCCTCGCGGATCAGCTCCTGGCACTCGGCACTGGAAACCAGGGCGAAATCACACCGCTGAGATTGAAACAGGTGGGCAATCTGAAACGGAGTAAGCAGTTGAAAGCGAATCCTCGCGCCGGTCGCCAACGAAAGATGGCGAGCCATAGGATCCCACGGCGCCCGGTGCTTGATGAAGGCCCAGTCCGCGGTGTCGAACACACCTTGGCCGGGGTCGGTCAGACCGATCACAATCTTGGGTTTGCTTCGTGCAAACAAGGGCCGGCGTTGGTCCGGGTTGAAGATCGTAACGGGGGCTTTGGACTCCGTGCAACCGGCCAACCAAGGCCCCACGGGTATCAGGATGGCAACACAAAACGCGAGCCTTCGTGCAAGATACGTAGCAACTTGAGGCATCCGTCTCTCTCGACGCGGAACAGGATCGGTCGCAACACGGGCAAGTATATGCATCGCGATCAGGCCTCACAAGGATCATCGCAAGGCCGAATCGTGGTCCCGGGTCCGCAGGCTACCGCCTACGGCTCTGACGCGGCGCAGTCATCCCGTGCGCAGGGGTGCGCGAGTTGCCTCAGAACGTTCGAAAGTCGCTCGCTCGAAATGCCGGAAAGCTCCGCGGCGACCAATGACGCAAGCAGATTCTCGGGAAACGGCGTCGTGGCCGGTCCAAGCTCCCGCTCGTCGCCGCCGACGTTGAGGTAGACCTTGCCGCCGGTGAGCCATGCGCCGCGATCGACGGGCTGCCGGGCGGACACGAAGAGCGTTTGCCCCTGCCGCCGTCGGGCGAGCGAGCGCACGTTTTCATCGTCGTACGCCAGAATCAACGCATCGTTGGGGCGTTGGTTCATGAATATCCGGCTCTTGATGCGCTCGTATTCCGCGAGCGACCGGTGGCGGTCGAGGTGGGCTTCGTTAATGTTGAGGATGATGGCGATGCGGGGCTGGAAGTTGACGACGGTTTCCAACTGAAAACTCGAGACCGCCAGTGCCACGGTGCGCGGCGTTTCGTCTTGACCGACCAACGCGGAAAACGGCTCACCGCGGTTGCCGCCGATGGTCAGCGGGCAATCGGCAAGCACAAATATGCGCTCGAGGAGTTCGACGGTCGTTCGTTTACCCACGGTTCCGGTAACCGCGATGATCGGATGGTCGCTGAGCTGGTAGGCGAGTTCGAGTTCGCTCATAACGGGGACGCCGTGCCTGTGGAGCTTGTTGCGAATGGGGGCGTCGCCGGGTACGCCGGGGCTGGCGATGACCAGATCGTGGCTCTTCAGGAACTCGATCGTGTGGCCGCCGGTCTCGATCCCAGCCAGCGTGATCCCCGGCTCGATCGTGACGCGCCGGCGATCCGATACGCTGACGGAATGACCACGCTTGGCCAGCAGGGACACGGCCGCTTTTCCAGAGAGACCATAACCCAGAACGGCCACGCGCAACGACCGCCCCATCGCCAACGGAGACGGGACGATCTGACGGCGGATTTCTTCGAGCATGCGCACGCTGTGGGACAAATCCAACCCGTCGACCGTAGGCTCATGCTTGCCCGTGACGCCGTCAACGGCGCCGCCATCGGAAACCATGCGCTCTATGTCGGAAGCCATTTCCGCCGATTGGGGTAGCAGATCGCGTTGGGTGAGTACGGATAGGGCTCCGGCCAGCCCGTAGGCGCCCCAGTTGGAAACTCCCGACGCGATGCAAAAATCCGTCGCTACCGTCGTTGTGGGCTTCGCCGGCGCGGCGGTGTCGGCCACGGCGACTAGCCGCCTCACATCCGAGGGCGGGTGTCCTACAGTCGGGGCGAACACTTTGCCCATGCCGATTTTGTTTCCGCCGTCGCCGATTCCGATGGTGGTCCGGCCACGACGCGCCGCCTGCAGGAACAGCTCATCGAGCGGCGGCGTCGTGGCCGTGATATCGACGCCGTTCATACTGCGGTACCGGCCGTCCTCGCCGCGGCCGGGTCGCTCGATGGCCAGCAGATGGGTCGGGCTGCAGGCGTCGAGGTACTCCTCGGCGTCGACCATCGGGCTGATGCCGATGGCTTCAAACAGCGGCGCGTTGTGCCGGTCGGTGATGTAATCCACGTCGATGTCGAGTTGTTCCAGCGCCCGGCCGACGACCTTCGCACCGCTGGGTCCGTCCGTTTCTCCGGCTCGAGCGCCGGGAATGAAAAAACCGCTCACGATGCCGACGCGCCGGGCCAGCCGCAGCGACTGGGCAGCGAGGCGAAGCTGATCGGCGATCGCCAACGCGAAGATGTTGCGGCCGCCGGGGTCGCTGGCGATCAGGTTTTCGATGGACGCGATTCTTGGGATCATACTGGTTTCCCGTAGCCACCGCCGCCGGGCGTTTCCAGGATGATACGGTCTGAGATGGCCCGTGTCGCCTGGGCGATTCGAGGAACAGGAATGGGATCGATTTCGCCGCTGCGGATCAGAACACTTCGCCCCCGGGCGCCCGTCGGCCCCACTCCCTCCCGAAAACTCCGTACCTCCGCACTGCTTGTGGGCAAGGGAGCTGCGGTTTGACGAATCCTCCGCAGACACTGATCCAGGGGACGTGCGCATCTCGGTGGATGGAGGATCTACGCGACAGACTTGGCAAGCGGCATCCGTTGCCATGTGCGCACTCAACGGCGAACGGACGAATTGCGCAACGGATCGAGATGACATCCTCCGCGCCGGCGGGCTCCGTGTGGCCAGCGCCCATGGGGGCAACCGCGCTCGGCCGGCGCCGCGTGCGCCGCGGATCCGGTGCGGGTTGGCCCGTCAGGAGAATGGCACGCCGCTAGGCCTTCCCGTGACACTGCTTGTACTTCTTGCCGCTGCCGCAGGGGCAGGGGTCGTTTCGTTTGACGCGGGGTTCATCCCGCCGGATGGTTGCCACTTTGCCTTCAACGCCTTGGGCCTTCATGGCGGCGCGTTGGTCCTCGGTCATACCTGAGAAACCGGCGCCGGTGGCATCGGAATGGCTCAGCGTCAGCGTCGGCCCGGCGCCGCTCGTTCCGCTGGTGGGCGTGGGCTCATCGGCGTCCGAGGTGGCTTGGATTTTGAAAATGATGTCCGTGACGCGTGCGGCGATGCGATCCCACATTTGCGTGAAGAGATCGCGGCCTTCGATCGCGAATTGGCTTTGCGGATGCGTCTGATCCCCGCCGAGCGGACGTTGCATGATCGCGGATTTGAGGTGATCCATCTCGAGGAGATGGTCTTTCCAGGCTTGATCGTAGATGCGCAGCAAGACGTACTGCTCGAGCATGGTGAGTTCGCGGCGGAGCATGCCGCGTCCCTGTTCGATGAGCGCATCGACGATGTCGCCATCCGCCGACTTCAACCGCTCTTCGTTGAAAAGCCGACCCAGGCGTTGCTTGGCCCACGCGATCGCTTCTTCTTCGGTTTTCCCATTCAGGTTCGCGCGGAATTCCTCTTCGAGCTTGCCGTCGAAGAAGGAGCGGTTCAGTTCGATGAGTTCGTTCTTGAGTTCGGCAATCGTCTTGCCTTCAAAATGCTCGCCGGTCCACGTCTGACCATAGCGATGCTTGACCCAAGTGGCCACGAACTCGACACCGGCGGCGCGGTCCATGGCGTCCGCGTCAAACGCGCGCTCGATGACGGCTTCGGCGGGATAGGATATTTCGCGCTGGCGATAGGCCTCGCGAACGAGCACGTCGAGCTCTGCTCGAACTTCATCTTTCGTTTTCCCTTTGACGTCGTCCAGGCTGAATTCGACGTTGAACTTGGCGCGTGCCCAATCGGCCAGCGTTCGAGCCGGGAATTCCGGATCGAGAAACATGGCGACGCCGGAGAGGTCCAGGTTGTTGTAATGCTCGACGGCGGCGTTGAGCATCAGGTCCTCGATTTCCTGGGCGTTCATCTTGCGAAGCTGATTCTGGGTAGTCGTGACATTGTAGGTGCGCGACGCCCACTTGAGCAGCCCGCCGACGTCCCATTGGGCTGGAGGCTCCTCCGGATCGATGTATTCGCCGATCGACGTGCGGATGACATCATGCGCCTCGTCGATGGCTTTGCTGCGAATGCTGGCCTCGGCGGATTCGAGATCGTCGGTGTCGATGCGGTCCTCGTCGATCACAATCTCCAGCGTCGCATTGCACCATTGGGCGATGCTGGCGCGATCGTAGTGTCCCGACAGACATTGCTCGACCATCGAGGTCAGCGAGCTATCGATCGTTGAAAAAATCAGCGAAGGTAAGTCGCGCTCTTCCAAGATGCGCTGCCGCTGGGCGTAGAACTCCTTACGCTGATAGTCCATCGGCTCGTCCCATTCGAGCAGATGTTTTCGGGTTGAATAGTTGCGTTCCTCCACCTTCCTCTGGGCGCGTTCGATGCCCTTGGTCAACCGCTTGTCTTCCAGGATGCCCCCGTCGGCGAACCCGAGCTTGTCCATCATCTTGAGCATCCAGTCGGGCATGAAGAGTTTGAGCAGCTCATCCTGCAGAGAAAGGGAAAACCGGGATGACCCGGGATCCCCCTGGCGTCCGGCGCGACCGCGAAGCTGGTTGTCGATCCGCCGTGATTCATGTCGCTCCGTCGCGATGATGTGCAGCCCACAGGGGACGCTTACCGAACAAACCGTCCGCCCCAAGGCGGGAAACCGCGGGTCGAGCTTGGGTTTGAAACAATGGGCGCAATTCGTGGCCGCGTCATACTCCTCACAACGAATGCAGCATTTCGTCAAGCCGATCGGGTACAGCGGGCTTGGCTTCGCCCCCTCCGGCTGTTTCTCGGGGACGCGGCATGTCTTGTAGACGACGTCCGGCCCGAGTTTGATGTCGGTCCCGCGCCCGGCCATGTTCGTGGCGATGGTTACGTTGCCCAACGGAATACGATCGGCCCCCTTGCCGGGCTTGGTCGTATGTCCGGCTTTCGTGACGATGTCCGCCTCGCGCGCGTGGTTCTTGGCGTTGAGCACTTCATGGTCGATGCCGTAGCGGCGTTCGAGCAGCTTCGACAGTTTCTCCGAGTTTTCGACGCTCGTGGTACCGACGAGCACGGGCCGACCTCGCGACAGATCTCCCATGGATTCATCGTAGACCTCGAGCATGAACCGCGTCACGCTCTGATCGCCGAACTCCGCTTTGTTGAACTGTTTGATGGCGGATTCGATTCGCGACGCGTCCTTGCCCTGAGCTTTGACGATCGGCAGCAGCGCCGAGAGCGCTTGGGCCATAAGGAAGGGATCGGCCGGGCGACCGCGCCGGTGGACCTCATGAATCTCATCGACGATCGCCCCGTACTTCTGATCCTCGTCGCGGTACATCTTGTCGTTGTGGTCGACGCGGTTGATCGGGCGGTTGGTCGGAATCTCGATGACTTCGAGCTTGTAGATCTTGTCGAATTCCGTGGCTTCGGTCAGCGCCGTGCCCGTCATGCCGGCTTTGATCTGGTAGAGCTTGATGAAATTCTGGATGGTGATGGTCGCGAGCGTTTGGGTCTCCTCCTTGACTTTGACGCTCTCCCTGGCTTCCACCGCCTGGTGCAGCCCGTCGGACCATTGCCGACCGTGCATGAGCCGCCCGGTAAAAGGATCAACGATGATGATCTGGCCGTTCTGGACGACGTAGTCCTTGTCACGCTGGTATACCTTGTGGGCGCGAAGCGCGTTTTCCACCAGGTGCGGCCATTCCATGTTGGCGCCGCTGTAGAGACTGCCCATGTCCAAGAGGTCCTGGGCGATCGTGACGCCCTCATGCGTGAGGCCCACCTGTTTGCGCTCGAGCTGAACGATGAAGTAGCGACGGTATTGCTCGGCCGAAGGAAGGCGCAGGATGTCGTTTTCGTAAATCTGGATGGCTTCGACCTGATCGTCCGTGAGGAAATCCGCGCCGAGCGTGGGCATGTCCTGGTTTTCATCGGCATCCGGCGCATCGTTCTGGTCCGCGGATCGCTTCTCGCGGTAGCCGCAGATGTTCATGGCGTCGGCGAGCTTGGGGATGTTCTTCGCGTCGCCGTCGTAGCGGGCGACGGTACGCAGCACCTTGCGATCCCAAACCTCCTGTCGCCGCACGAGTTCTTTGGCGACCATGTCGGCCCGAGGATAGCGCGTTACGTCATCTCCGGCGGACCCGGAAATGATGAGCGGCGTGCGGGCTTCGTCGATCAGAATGGAATCCACCTCGTCGACGATGACGTAATCAAGCCGCCCCTGCACCTGCTCGGCCCTGCGGTTTTTCATGTTGTCGCGAAGGTAGTCGAAGCCGAACTCACTGTTGGTGCCGTAGGTGATGTCGCGGCGGTAGGCCTCCTGGCGAATGCCCTCGCGTCCACTGGGGTCGAGTTGTGCCTGAATGTAGCCCACCGAAATGCCGACGAGCTCGAAAATGGGGCTGGCGAACTCGGCATCGCGTTTGACCAGGTAGTCGTTGACGGTGATGATGTGGACGTTGTGGCCGGAGATGACGCGCAGGAACGCGGCCAAGTGGCAGACGATCGTCTTGCCCTCGCCCGTTTTCATTTCGGCGATCTTGCCCTCGAACAGCACCCGCCCGCCGATTAGCTGGCAGTCAAAATGGCGGTGGGCTTGGGCCCGGCGCGAGGCCTCCCGAAATACCGCAAACGCCTCTGCCGCGACGCCCTCGGCGTCCATGGCGGCGATCGCCTTGTTGTGACGCGCGCGATACTCCGATTTGAAGTGCTCGTCGGACTGCTGGGTCAAAGACAGCCCATGCCACCATTGATCCACCGGCGCCATCAACGGTCGAACGCGCGCGCGCAGTCGCCCCGTCCGCTCGAGCAGATCCTGACTCAACCGGACGCGCAGGGTTTGAAGCTGCTCGGCGCGGTCGTCTTCTTCCACGTCTGCATCAAGCAGGACTTGGCTCTGATCGGCGAAGTCTTCGTCGTAGGAACCGCGGATTTCACCTTCGAGGGCCGAGATCGCCGGAACCTGGTTCCGGTAGACTTTGAGCAGCCGATCATTTCGGGTCCCAAACACTTTTCGAGGGAGTCCCGCGACTCCCTTCCACGCGACCGTAGCGGCCGTGCCGATTCCCATAACTCACCTCTTGATCTAATCCCGATGGTCCGCGTGTTTGCAGGACTGAAGCGCTGCGTGTGAACGTGTCTTGAAGCCTACCGACGAAACCGTTGCAAGCACGGGTCTAGGGGCCGTGCAGACCGCCGATATGCATGATGCGAACCTGCCGCGCGGGGCGTGCCTCGCAGATTGCGACCCCGCGATGGCTGAGCCGAGGCGAGCCGGCGACACTGCCGGCCTGGGTCGCAACGATGGCGCGCGGCGCCAGCGCGCGGGGCACGTCAGCGGCCACACAGGGTGCTGAGACATAACGGCGCAAGGACGTCGCGGATGTGGCGAGGCAAATCCGCGGCAGGTAGTAGGGAATCGCCACGACCACGGCGAGCACCGGGACGCCGACGCGGCGTAGCGCGGACCGGCTCGGGTGGGCAATGGTCTGGCGATCGCGAGAACCCGGCTGCATGGCGGGGAATTATATCGCGCGGCGGCGGAGAAAAAAGTAGCCCCACCACAAAAACAGCCCCGGAGAAAAGTGTTTTTCTCCGGGGCGGATGCTTGTTTGACGCCATCTGGGCCGATCCGGGCTCGGCCGCACGAGCTTTCAACCAACAGCCCAGGGCCGTCCCTAAATCGGAAGCCCCATCGGAAGCCCCGGAGCCGCTTCACCTGGCATCAAGCTGCCCAAGCGTACTTATGCAGCATACCCCCGCCGACCACGACGTCGCCCGCGGGCTACGCGCATGATCGTCAGCCCGCACATCGAGCCGCACAGAACCAGCAACATGCCGAACCCACAGAGCCCTGGCCTGCTCGGGGGCGTCGTCGTCTCGCCGTCGCCAGGCTCGACCGGTTGTTCGGGTTCCGTATCCGCAACGCGCGCGGTCACCGTGACGACTTCCGAGCTGCTGGCGACGGGTGCCCCCTGCCCATCGTCGACCACCAGAACGACTGAGAACACGCCCGCATCCGCGAACAAGTGCGTCACAACCGGGCCGATAGCCGAATCGAATGGAACGTCCTCCGGCTGGATCTTGTCACCCATGAAGAAATCCCAACGATAGCTGATCGGATCCCCGTTGGGGTCGTAGGAATTCTCGCCGTTAAACGTCAGCGTAAGCGGAGCCGCGCCGGAGCGTGGCCCGGTTCCGATGATCGGCACCGGACTATCGGGATCGTTTCTCGGCTTGACGGTGATCAGCACCGTGGCGTCGTCGGAGGCACCGAGCTGATCCGTTACGGTCAGCATAACGAGGAATTCACCGGCTTCCTCAAAGATGGGCGTTGCCTGGATGCCGATCTGTGGCGGCATCCCCTCCACGCCAAAGGTCCATCGATACGTGAGGATGTCGCCGTCGTCCGGATCCGACGATGTCTCGCCGCTGAAGACGTACCTGTCACCGACGAAGCCCACCCCACCCTCGGGCCTGACTATGTCGATGCGCGCCGTCGGGATGCCATTGGCGTTGCCGCCGCCGGTGTCTCCGCCGATGCTAAACGTCTTTCTGGCGGTGCCGTGGTTGTCCTCGTCGTCGGTCACCACGAGCGTCACCGTCATCATGCCTTCGTTTCTGTAGGTATGGCTGGCGGTTACGCCGGTGTCGGCGGCACTGCCATCGCCCCAATCCCATTCGTACTTGGCCAGCGGAGCGTCGCGGTCAGGCCGATCGAAGGAGTTGCTCGCGTCCACCGTGAAGGGTTCGCCGAGGAGCGGTGGGTTCGGCGTGATCGTGAAATCGGCGTGCGGCTGAGACGAATCCACAAAGGCTTCACTGACGCGAACCGTCGCACCGGATTCCACCTGAGAGGCTCCGTCGGAGACCAGCGCAGTCATGTTGAAGGTAGAGAACTCTTCGCCCGCGCGGCGCGTGTAGGTATGGGGCACGTTGCCGAGCCCGTCCTTGCCGTCCACTGCGGAATACGTTTCGTCAGGCGAACCGTCGCCCCAAATCCAGGTGACGGTCAACACGTCCCCATCGGCGTCGCTCGAGTCCTTGGCGCTGAACGTCACCGTGTGCGGATCACCGCCCCGCAACGGCCCCGCGTGCGTGACCACCGCGTGCGGCTCGGTGTTGCCGACGACGATGGTGATACCCATGTCCGCGTCCTCCTTACCGCCCTCGTCTGTGACCGTGAGCCTGGGGTGGAACGTGCACAAATGGCTCCGCTCGCAAAGCACGCCATCGGCATCGCGGATATACACGTGCTCCGTTTCGGCGAACAGCAGGCCTGGATCGCCCGCAGAATTTGCCGTGGTACCGTCACCGAAGTCCCACTGATAGATCAAACCGCCAGGCAACGTTTCCGTGTCGCTGGACTCCATGGCGCTGAACGCCACAACCAGCGGCGCCATCCCGCTTCTTGGGGCGGCCGTCATCTTGGCGTTGGGCGAGTTGTTGGTCACGGCGATGTCCACCTGCGCCTGGCCGAATCGGCCGGACGGATTGGTCGCGGTCAGGGTTACCGTGAACGTTCCGGCTTGCTGGAAAACGTGGGAAGTAGCCACGCCCGTCCCCAACGTTCCGTCTCCGAAGTCCCATGTGAAATCAAGCGGCGCTCCGGCGGGATCGACCGATTCGTGCGCCTGGAAGAACACCGTTTCTCCGGGATCAGGGGCCAAAGGCAGCGCGAATATTCGGGCTCGCGGATCTTCATCCACTTCGCCGTCGAGAATCGTCACGCTCCGGCTCGTGGCGGTTATGCCCGTCGTTGTGAACGACCAGCTGTCGCCGAGCGCAAACGAGGACAAATCGCTCTGAAGGGTGAAGGTGACTTCCCCGTGAATCGAAACGTATTGACCGCTGTTGGTGACGGGATTGACCAGCAGGTGCGGATAGGGATCCAACGCCAGGTCCGACGGAACGGGCTGGGTCAACGTGCCGTTGACAATCCAATCCTGCGTGTTGTCGGGCAAGACATTGACCAGACGCAGCGTCCACGTTTCCGTCCGAGCCTTGTTGCCGGCGATATCCACGTCGTTGATCGTCAGCGTGCCGGCCCCGACGTTGTTGCGCCCCGGAACCGGTTCCGTGTGATCCACCTCCACGCCGTCCGCACCTTGCCCGGGAATGAGCTTGGCGAAGATGTAGTAGGTTTCATCGGCCAGACCTGAAATATCCCAATCGAGGCTCAATCGCCGCGTACCGGGATTCGTCTTCTCAAGCGACCCGATGAAGTTGCCACTGCCGGGCGTGCCGTCATTGGGGAGAATCGTAATGTCTTCCGGATCGGTGGTGTAATAGAGCTCTATCGTCGTTCCACCGTGCACGTCCGTGGCATCGAAAGCAATCGTGAACACCCCGTTGACCGAGGCGCCGCCGGGCGGGCTCGTGAACTTGAGGCTGGGGATGTCGGTCGGCTGCCAATTGAGTGTCAGTTGAATCGACCCGTCGCCGTCGGGCACGATGTCCAATACGTCGAGGCCCGTCCACGCATTTTGCGTGTACCATGTCGCCGCCGGTACGGTGTCGACGTTGAAGCGCGTCTTGTGGGCCGGATCGCCCCGATCGGCAGGACCGGGCCAGGCATCGGTGGCGTCGCCGCGATTGAAGTTGGGGGCGTTGATCGGAGATTCGAGCGACCCGTTCCCGTCCGCTTGGACGATCAGGAAGTCGAAGCGGGTCGCGTTTTGCTGGCCATTGGGTAAGGCGTCGGGATTGTTGCCTTCGTCGGTGTGCATGATGAGCAGACCGCCGCCCGGCATGCCGCCGTTGGGCACGCCCGTGGCATCCATACGCTGCCCGACGGAATAGAAGTAGTACCGTTCGCCCGGCACCACCGGATTCTCCAGGAAGTAGGTGTTGCGATCCCGAACCGCCTCATAGGGCGGAATCGTGAGGGTCGCGTCGACGCCGGGCGTAAGTACGGTCTTCAGGTCGATCGGCTCGATCCACTCCGTGCAGGGGTTGGCCTTCAGGGCCGGAATCATGTGAACCAGGTTGCCGTCGGCCATGAGATCCCACAGCCCCACCGGAGCGTTCTCCAACGGAGGATTGTTGATGGAATCGTAATCGTACAGGTCGGGGAAGTTCTGCCAGGCGTGCCCGTAAGCTCGGGCCGCGTAACGAAGCCGAAGGCGGTCGCTGTCACTGATGTCCGGGGGCAACTGTGAATCGATCGAGCGAACGAGCGTGTGGAAGAAAATGTTCCAGTTGATTTTTTCCGGCCCAGCGATCGTGCCGAGGGACTTGTTCGCATTGCTGCCGTCGGGCAGGGGCACAAAGTCTTCGTTGTGTACCGGAACCCAATGGGGCTCGTCGCGATCCGGGCGCCTGATTCCATCGTCGGCGACGTCCGGAGGAAGCAACACGATGCCGGAGGTCACCCCGTCCGGCTGGACGATGTCGGAACCGTATTGGAGCGGCACCCGGGTGTTGGGTTTCTCGCCGTTGACACACTCGACGGCGGCCAGCGCCACAGGATCTACAAAGTCGTCGAAATCCAGCAGGCGGTCGTTGACCTCGACGCAGTCTTCGATGAGCCGGCTGTGATTCCAGGGATACACCGATCGGAACCCGTCGTTACCGCTGGAGATGTCGACGTCGGCGAGGAAGTTCTCGGTGCCTGCATAGCGGGACTCACCAAGGTCGATCAAGCCGTCGAGGTTGTAGTCGCGGAATCCCAGGTTGGCCCCACTTGGACCGGCATAGGGGTGAAAACGGAACTGGTCGTCAAACCGAAGCTCGTTTTCCCAGGCCGCCCCGTCGTTAAACGGAGGCAGATTGCGCCACGTGAGCAATTCGACGTTGAGCTGATTGCCGGCATCGAAGCTTCCGTTGCCGTGGATGTCGACGGCCAACGGCCCCGCCGCCACGATGATGTGGTCCAATACGGGGGACGCGCCCAGAACGTGACGCCCGCGGTCCTCGCCGAAGATGCTGTTCGATGCCCACGATGTGACCTCGCCCAGTCGCTGATCGCCGGCACGGTGGTACTTGGAGGATGGCAAGTCGTCGTACTCGACCCATCCATCAAAGAACTCGCGGAGGTTGCCGATCCCGTTTCGCTCTTCGGGCAAGATGGGCGCATCGCAGAGCGCGGTAAACCCGGGCGGAGTCACGTTGCCCGTTTCAAAGTTGACGTCGAAGCAAACGCCGGCCTTCCAACCCGTGCCGTCGCCGTTTCGCCCCCCCTTATTCGCCCGGAAGTACCGCCGATTCGGATTGTTGACCGTCAACGGGAACTCCCGCACCTGGGGGATGTTCTCAGACCAAGCAGGTGGCGTACTTCCCGGTGGGTTGCTCGCACTGTAGCGCTCCAACCAGAACTGCGGGTACCAGGCCCGGTCCATCAGCTCGCCGTTGTCCGCAACTTCCGTCCCCGGTTTCGGCGTACGCAACCTCGGCTCAGCGTCAGGAAGAACTTGCACCTTGGCCGAGAACGTCTGCCCGGCCGGCACGTTGCCGGGGACGACGTCATTCCAACCGTCCGGCGGATCGTACTGATGGCGGTATCCGAGGAAGCAGTAGTTGGGGATGCAGTTGGGATTGCTGGCATTCTCGCAGGGGAAGTCCGCCGGCGACAAGCCGAGCAATGTTTCGCGGTTTTCCGGCAGGCACATGTTCTGGGTGTAGCTGTTTCCGGCCGCCCCGCACGGACGCCGCAAACCACCCGGCGTGTCCGGCGCGCAGAGGCAAGTGAAATTCGTGTCCAGCCAGTTCGCGCAGGAACCCGAAAACGGCGTTACCGCAAGTGGGTTGAGTGGACCGTTGGGATCATGGGAGCCCCAAAGGAGCTTTTCCGGGTCGTTTCCCGATTGCCGGATCAACTCTTCGGCGTAGACGGATCTGGCCGGATAGTTGTTGTGAATGTAGGAAGGATCGCCGTAGTCGACGACCTCCAGGGGATCGAAGCACATTTGAGGTACGCCGGCATTGGGGCTGACCGGATCGTACACCTTGATCCAATGGGTCTGAGGGTCGCCGCGGTTGCTCGCGTCGGGGTCTGTGAGACAGGGATCCCATCGACGCAGGAAGTCTTCCCACGGCTCTACGATATCAATCTCGCCGTTGTTGTTGGAGTCATCGAATTCGCATCGGTTCGGCGGGTTGGCGGCCGGGCCGGCCAAAGGCGTGCAATTCTGGCATCCACCGGGCTGCGGCCCCACGGGCGGGATTGCGTTCCAGTTGGCGAACTGACATATATCCGGGATTCCGTCCGGAGCGGCCATGAAGTTGCCATCCAAGGGCGACGTATCTTGGAGACATGTCCGCCCAAGGGTAGTACAGGGTGTAACGCCCGGAATCGCCAAGGCGACACAATCAGCGATCGCCTGGGGAAAATCGACCTCACAGACGTCGGGAATCAGGTTGCCGTTGCAGTCGATGACATCCCCACCGGGGACTTGCCATTTTGTGGGCGGGCAGTTGCAGGTAGTGCCACCGGGGCCGTTGGGGCAACAGTCCGGCTCGTCGATGACGAAGGGGACGGCCGCACCCAATTCGAAGACCGAGCTGTTGTCGGAGTCGGACAGGTACACACAATTGGCCGCATTGACCAGCTGACCGTCGCCGTTCAGATCAATCCATGGGCCGCGAAGGTCGGGTCGGCCATCCGAAGTCGGGTTGCCGTTGATGTCGAAGAAGTCCATCATGTTGTTGACTTCATCCCGCGAGTCCCAAATGCCGTCTTGATCTATGTCTATGAACCGTTCGCCCGGTTTCCAAACCGCGGCTCCGCTGGCCGTCTGATGACCGCTCCCGGCAAACGACTCCGAAAATCCGTATTCGTACCTGCCGGTCCCATTCAAGTCGAAGAAGGGGATTCCGTCGCCGACCGACGTCGGGGCGCCGGTGTTCGTCACCAGTACTTGAGGGTCGATTTTGACCCTCCAAGGGAGATCGATCCAGTCGGTGACGTTGCCGACGATCGTAACGTCGCCGTAGCTGATTTCTTCCCAGAATTCAGCAAAGGAATCGATGGCGGGGTCGGAGTCATCGAAGTATTGCTTGCGGATGATCTCCTGAGACTCAAGCTGGACGCCGTCTCCGAATTGCTTCGGCGAGTTGGCGAGCATGATCAGGAATTGACGCTCCTCGGCCGAAGCTGATGGAACAAGCCCGAACTGGCTGATCGAAAAGAGAACACCGGCCATGACCAGGGTTCGAAGACTTGCCGTTGAGGTATTCCGCGCTTTCATAGAATGACCACTCCCGTTACGAGTCGTTCGGCCAAGCCGTTTCACGTTCAGCATTGGCCATCATCGCGTCCAATCGTCTCGTACCGCCACGGCGTTGCGATCCGCGGTAGCAGTGTTTTCGTCCAAAGGAACCCATCAATTCGTGGATCAAGCAGGCCAAGGAGGATTCCGGGAAGTACCGTCATAGGCAAGCAGGCGAAGCCACGAACTCCACGCCCAAGCCCCGAAAGAAGAACCGCCGTTGCGACCTACCCGTCGCGGTCGGCCCATCGCCATCCGGCCACCGCTTCCCGCCAATCCCCCGCGCGTGCCTTCGGCAGACCCCGGAGAATTGCCGGATCGATCGTTCCCTGCACCGGATTGCACGGGCCGTACGAATCGCCCGCTCTTGCGGAACAGTCCCCCGATATCAGCAACCAAGACTCCGTCCCGGCGGCTATCGTATCGCTTGTTTTAAGTGTCTGTCAACCAAACTTCGGCAATGCAGCCGCATCGACTCCATGGCCTGCCATTATCGGAGAAACAAAGAGGAGCAGCGTCCGAGAAAGGGCGTGGCATGGTCTGCGCAGCGAGCCCCCGTCTTTCAGAATCAGCGGTCCCACACCTCCGCGCCCGCGCCGAAGTTAGCGGTGGTACGGCTTCGGTTCGCGACCACGACCGCGATGCGCGCCAGGCCGTACTACGGATCGACCGTGCTGTAGATGAGATAGGCTTCTCCACCGTTGACCGTACCCGGACCTTGGCTTCTTCGGGGGTCAGCCAGTACGGAACTGATCAGAATATCGTCACGACCGTCGCCGTCGATATCCCCAGCGCCGGCCAGCCCGAACGACCGACCACGGCCTACCTTCAAAGCATTTCCGTCCGAAAACGAGTCGCCTGCGTCGCCGCCGCCGAGGTGATCGCCCCCGTGCCAGCCGGCGACCATGTAGCCCCGCAAATCGGCGGAGCCGAACTGATCGATGCTGATGGTGTACTCCCCGGTTGTCGCGTCGACCGGAAGCGGATCGGTCAAGTCCTGCCCGGAGATGACGTACACGATCCCGGCTTGGCTGAGGTTCTCCAGGTTGTCCGCGACTCCGTCCAGATCGGTGTCCACGCCGACTTCCGTAAGCGCGTCGGTGCCGTCGTTGGGGTTGGGATCAAACCGCGGCGACGCGCCCGGCGCAGCCACCAGCAGATCGGCCAGGCCGTCGTTGTCGACATCGCCGGCCGATGCGACATTGAACCCGAACCCACCGGCGACATCCAGCGCGTTGCCGGTTATTCGAACCGCGCGGGGCGGCACGTTGCCGACACTCAAAAGGTCCTCCAGCGTCATGCCGCCCGCCGGAGTGGTCAATTCCGGATCGGCGAACACGATGACGATTGCGCCCACGCCGCCGTTGAAACCCGGGCTTCCAATAACGAGATCGTTCTTGCCGTCACCGTTGAAATCGGCACCGGATGCCAGGCTGAATCCAAACTGGTCGAGATTCGTCGAACGGATCATGGCGCCGTCGAGCCGATCGGCATCACCGATGTCCAGCCCCAGCTTCTCCAGAACGTAATCGCCTTCAACCGAGGGCTCGGGACGAAACGCGATATACACGCGGCCTACGCCCAATTGGGCATCGGGCACGCCGACCGCAAAATCGCCGCGGCCGTCGTCGTTGAAGTCATCGATACCGACGATGTTGGTGATGGCGTCATCCATATCACCTGCGATGCGCGTGGCGGTGATGTTGTCGATCCTGGGCACGCTGCCCGAACAGTGGCTGGCCTCACCCACGATGTACTGATGGGGGCGCGGCGGTAAGGCGGGCGGGACGCGGCTATTGTCCGGCGACCACAGATCCCGAAGCGCGAACAGATATGCCACACCCGAATCGAGCTGGCTGTCCACGCCGAGGCCGGAAATCTCGCCACCGCCGATGGGCCCGGAGGGCCCATCGACCACCTCGGGACCCGTGGCCGGCCCCACCGAAACATCAAATGCGGGTCGTCCCGGGGCGGAGATAAGGATATCGCCGGCGCCGGTCCCACTTTGCTTAGCCAGCGTGATGGAAGCCCCAAATCGGTCCCCAAGCCCGACGCCGATGATCCGCGCGCCGAACGGTTCGGTGGCCTCGTTGGGGAAGAGGAAGCCCGCTCCGTCGTCTATCACCGTCTCGTAGAACCCCGAATGTCGTCCGTATTCCGGCACTTCTATCGTCGGCAGGGAAACGCCTGCCGGCGTGTTCGCTGTCTCGACGGTCTGGTAGATGATGCCCAATTCGGCGGCATGTAGTCCGGGCGAAGTCGGCTGGCAGGAGGTACCGGGCGCCATGCAGAACTCCAATGCCGGGAACCGACAGGTTTTCCCCGCCTCACATACAATGGTACCTGTCAGGACGTCAAGCGTGGCGGCGGAGCTGAACTGCTCCGGATGAAGCGTGAGGCAATCGTTATCCAAAAACGCGCTGGCCGCGGGACAAACGGTTCTCGCCCCACCGAACAACACGGAATTGTAGACGTAGGTGTTGAAGAAATCGCGGGCCAGCGCCCTGACAAAACCGTAGTTCAAGCTGCTGTTGGCGTCGGCCGTACCGTCACCCCCCGCGGCGCCGGCACAGCCACCCTCGCAGGAGCCGCCCATCGATTCACTGGCGGTATCGGCGTCGTCTTGGACGAATCCGCTGCGCGTGTCGAGGCTGAACAGGCCCGGATCACCATCCTCCATGGCAACACAGGTGGAAAAGAAACTCTGCCCCACCAAATCCAACGGGATTACGTTGGCACCGCTCGACGGATCGGAAAGCGAGGAATTCGTGCTGCTAACGATGACGACTCCGCCGCGTTTGAACTGCTGCTCACGCTCGAGCGTCGACAGCGCTCGCGGATCGATGCTGCCGTTCTGGTTCACGTCGGCGTTGTGGCCGCGTGAGTTGGTATCGGGGAACCCGAAAATGAGCTCGTCTCGCCCGTCTCCGTCCACATCGGGCATCCTCGCGACACTCGCGAGTCCATCGGTCTGCCTGTGGTCCTGAGGTGTCCTGATCCCGGTAAACGTGGTGCCCATCAGATCATTGGATCCCACGGCGTTGAGGTTGAAGCTGCCGCTCAACCGCTCCCGCGCACCGTAAATCAGGTAGGCCTCGCCGGGCCCGATCCCCGAAGGATCAACCACAAACGGCTTGCCGTAGCGCGCGGCAACCACAAACTCGGCAAACCCATCGTTGTTCAGGTCACCGACCCGAGTGAACGCACTGCCTGCGTTGTCTTCCGTCTGAATGCCCTCGAAGATAGCCCCATCGAAGGGTGGCGTGGTGGCAGCAAGATCGCCCAACCACAAGACCGTCGGCAGGCCCGTAACCCGTATCAACGCCGGCGCCACTTGCTCCAGCGGTGGGAGGCCCAACGACGAATCGAACGTGATCTTGACCACGATTTCGTACAACCCGGACTGGTTCTCAACCAGGTCCGCGCGGAACTCAGCGCTGGTGATGGTCGTTTCCCCAGGCGAGGGATCCAGGAGCGGAAACTCCTGAGCACCGCCGGCGGTAGACCGCGCAAAAACCTCCACGGTGCCGGCTTCCGTCGGCACGTTGGTCTCCCAGGCGATGGGCACCGAGGCCGCCGTATCCCCCGAATCGAAGGGCTTGAGCGACGTACTCACGCTCGGCTCGAGAACGTCCAGCGTACCGGTGCGGACCAGTTCGATGGTTCCCCCGGCGTACTCAACGACTCGGGGGTTGGCGTTGTCGAGTACGGATCCACCAATGAAATAGACGCCCTCAGGAACGCCGGTGGTATCAAACCGGACGGTCGTGGTCGTCGCGGGCAGGTTCGATCGGATGGGGAACCTGCCGTTGCTGAACTCCCGGTCGTCGTCATAAAAGATCTCGACGTCGCCGATGGCGCCGGGTTCGTTGATGACGACTTCGAAATCGATGTCAACACTCGTGTCGCCAAACAGCGTGATGGGAGAAGTAGAGGGATTCAGAAACGTCAACGTAGGCGGCAATTCCGTTCGAACATCCAACACGCGAACGATGGGGCCACCCTGCGCGGTTCCATCGGAATCCGCCTCAGTGGGAATAGTAACGATTCGATCAAGGCCACCGGCCGCTACCGTGGCACCAATCGAAAAGCCTGAATCCGTTGCCGAAATGCCTAATTCATAGTTACCGGCGGGCAAGCCCACGGTGGAGAAAACGACCCTGCCCACATTGCCCTGCCCGACCCCGAGTTCGGTACCGATCACATCGGGGGAAGCCGTGCGCAGATCGGTCTCCGACAAATAGAACACGCGCCATTGCACGTCGTCCTCCGGGTCACCGGCGTCAAAGCTAACCACGACCTCAGCGCCGAGCGACACATCCGTAATCAACTCGGGCGCAGGTCGAATGAAAAAGGGCATAGGCCGCCCTTCCACACGAATCACGCCACGGCTCTCGCTGATGGTCTGCTCGCCTTCGATGTCCACGATGACCCCGACGCGATAGGTTCCGACGCCCGTCAACGATGGATCAAAGAGAAACGTCTCGTTCGTTCCGATTGGAAGATCGGTGGCGATCACAACCCGATCACTCGGCGCCGCATCCATCCCATCGATGCTGACCGGAATATAGAACGCGCTGACCTTAGCCGTAGAAGGGTCTTTGTCCGTCGAAACAGAATACAGCACGTTGACGGGCGCATCCAACTCCGATAACTGGAAATCAATCCGGAATGTGATCACCTCGGCCGTCGTCCCCGCCGGAGACGCCGTTCCACCATCGCCCGCGCCGCTACCGGAGCCCGAGCCGTTGGGGCAGCCGGCGATCATGCTCACAAGGGCCAGGCAGCCCAACGCGCAGTATTGGCCCATCGTGAACGGTCGCTCCTTGCCGAAGGTTGTTCTGTTCATGAAACGGTAACTCCGAGTCCAATCAAGGCCTGAATCGCGGCAGTCGGCGCGATCGTGACCGTGCCAGCCACGCGATTCAGGCTCCTACCCATGTAAGTATTGGGAGGTTCTAGTGTTGCCGCATTGCTCCATCGCACAACGGCTTATGGTTGGGAAGTTATACGGGTCGGGCAAGAGACCTGTCAACAAACGGTCTCTGTCGCGTGCATGACAAGATTGGCGGGCGCCTCGTGGTCATACCGTGCCGTGTGACGGCGAAGTCTCTGACCAGCCCAGTAGCCAGCTCCGCGGGAACGCCCCATTAACGGGGCACGGGCGATCCCTGGACGCTGCCAATGCCGTCTTGCACCCGCATCTGTCCGGCGGTGGATCCTTTCGGAAGATCCCGGCGTGGCGGGCTCTGAACACTGGCGGCCATTTGCTATACTGCGCCGTCTGCGCGGCCGGATGAGCATGGCACGCTGAATTCGCGGATTGTGGCGCCCACCAGGAGGCTGGAGGCAGAAGTTGCACGCATCGAGCAGGATTGCGCCGGGTTGCGCCCATCGAGCCGCGTCCCGCCCACCGAGGGTCTCCTTCGCCGGCAAGCGGGTCTTGGTCATCGGGCTCGGCCACTTTGGCGGCGGAGTGGGCGTAACCCGCTGGCTGGCCTCCCAAGGGGCGATAATATCGGTAACGGACACCGCCGGGCCCGATCGGCTCAGGGAATCCATCAACGCCCTCACAGGGCTGCCGGTTCGTTTCCAATTGGGGGGCCACGATGACGTCGATCTCGATTCCGTCGACCTGGCGGTCGTCAATCCTGCCATTCCCAAGAGCGGGCACCGGCTTTTTGCCGAAATTAACAGTCGGTCGATTTCGTGGACCACCGAGATTAACCTTTTCTGCGAGCGATGCCCGGCCCCGATAGTCGCGGTCACCGGCAGCTTCGGGAAGAGCACGACCAGTGCGATGCTGGCGACCATCTTGGAACGTACCGGCGCGCACCAGGTGTTTCTCGGTGGCAATATAGGCAGGTCACTGCTTCCGGAGCTGGATCGCATCAAGGAGTCGGACGTGGTGGTGCTGGAGCTGTCGGATGCCCAACTGGAAGACGTACCCCACATCTCCTGGACCCCCCAAGTAGCGATCATTACGAATCTCCATCCCCATCATCTCGACCGGTATGCATCGTTTGCCGCGTATGTCGAGACGAAGCTCCACATTCTGGGAAACGGCGCCCCCCCGCAGTGCGTCATCGCAGGTGAGATGGACACGCCCGCAGCGGCGATGTTGCGCGATCGGGCCGCCCGGCAAGGTTTGAGCGTGGTTCCGGTCTCGGAGGCGGAATCGCCCATCAAGCTGTCCGTACCCGGCGAACACAACCAACGCAACGCCCGATGCGCGCTGACCGCGGCCCGAGCCATGGGAATCGCGGACAGCGAAGCGCAAGACGCGCTGAACGCCTTCCCCGGCCTGCCCCATCGGCTTGAGGTTGTCCGGGAACTCGGCGGCGTGCAATTCGTCAACGACTCGAAAGCTACCGCCCCGAGCGCAACGGTAGCGGCGGTCACGTCGTTCGATCGCCCGGTGGTGGTGCTGGTCGGTGGGCAGCAAGTCCGCGACGCGGATTTCGGCGAATTCGCCCGCGTGCTCGCGGCGCGGTGCCGGCTGGTGGTTGGAATGGGGGAATCAGGCGAGCGTATGGTCGGGGCGGTTCGCGCGGCCATTCCGGCCGATCGCCATGTGGGCTTGTCCGTGCGGGATTCTCTGGAGGAAGTATGCGCGCTGGCCATGTCGAAAGCGAACGCCGGCGATGTCGTGCTGTTCTCACCGGGCGCTCCGAGCTACGACGCCTATGCCAACTACTGCCGGCGGGGTGAGCATTTCGGCGCCGTGGTCCGCGGTCTGACGGCCGACCGCCTATGATATCCGGCGAGTGTTGCCTTGCGGGCGGGCCGGAATTGCGCGTTCCGTTCTGCGGCGAGCGTTGCTCCATCCGTTGCGCCAACCTCTCATATTATTCGTAACTTCCTTTGCTGCATCGCATTAGCAAGTCTGCCGGTCATCTTCCGGCTCCGTATGGGATCCTTCGACTTTGATGTGGCACGGCAACTGCTTCGGTTTTGCGATGATCGCCCGCGCAGAGTACGGGCGTGCACCATGGAGCAAGCAATGCCGCATCGTGAAATGCAACAAGAAGCCACGCCGAATCGTGGCTCGGAAAACACCTGGGAAGCCCTCGGGCGTTTGGTCAAAACTATGGCACTCGATGCCGTGGCAATGCGACTCTCTCAAATGGATCAAATGGCAAGCGATCTCCCGTTCCGGAAAAACGAAGGCCATGGCGACCGACATGTGGGGGGCCACCGATGACGGGATACGGCTTGTGGCTCTCTGCGGCGGGCATGAGGATCAACGATCATCGCCAGACGCTGATCGCCAACAACATGGCGAACGCCGAAACCGTCGGTTTCAAGCACGATCTGGCCGTCGTGCGCCAGCGCCGAGTGGAGCGCCGGGAAGATCCCGGAGCCGGGGCTTTCGCCCATCCCGTACTGGATGGCCTGCCGGGCGGGGTCAATGTCCTTCCGGTGTTCCATGCCTTCGACCAAGGCCCGCTGCGCAACACGGGGCGTCCCCTGGACATTGCCATTGAAGGGGACGGTTTCTTCCCGGTCAGTGACGGCACCGAGACACGCTACACGCGTGACGGACGCTTTGCACTGAGCAACAGCGGCGATTTGATTCTGGCCGCTGGAAACGGGCGATGGCGCGTGTTGGACGACGGCGGAGCGGTGATCAACATTGATCCAACCGCCGGCGCCGTGGAACTCGCCGACGACGGAACGGTGCGTCAGGGGCAAGCCGTAATCGCCCGATTGGGACGCTACAGCAACGACAACAAGCAAACGCTGCGCAAGGTCGGGCAAAACACGTTTCGCGCAACCGCAGAGATGACACCGGTCGCGGGACAATTCAAGAGCGGTGCTGTGGAAGGATCCTCTTTTGACGTCATGAAGGGTCTGGCGGCGATGATCGAAACACAGCGGTCGTTTCAGCTTAATGCTACGATGATTCGCATGCAGGATGAACTAACCGGCCGGGCCATCAACACCGTCGGCCGCGTTGCATAGGGAGCGTTAACCCATGGCTATCATGGCACTACATGCCGCCGCGTCGGGAATGCGGGCGTTGGACGAGAAGCTCAACGTGGTGGCCAACAACCTGGCCAACATCAACACCGTGGGCTTCAAGCGGCAGCGTGTCAATTTCGAGGACTTGCTCTATCAGGTGAAGCGCGAGCCCGGCGTACCCAACGCGGACGACGAGCCGATTCCCCACGGCATCCTCGTTGGTACGGGCGTGGCCATTTCCGGAACCCAGACCAATTTCGCCCAAGGTGCGGTGGATCCAACCGGCAAACCCCTCGATCTTCGTATCGAAGGCAACGGCTTCTTTCAGGTGACGACGATTCAGGATGGGACGCAGCAAATCGCCTATACCCGAGCCGGCAACTTCGTACGCAACGCCCAGGGCAACATCGTCTTGGGCAACAGCGGCGGGGCCGTTCTCGAACCCCCCATTACGATTCCCGATTCGGACAGCGTCCTGATCGCGCGTAACGGCGACGTCCAGATCCGCCAGCAGGGTTCCAACGCCCTGACGACGGTCGGGCAAATCCAGTTGGCACGATTCGTCAATGAGGAAGGACTCAAGCAGATCGGACGGAATCTCTATGTCGAGACGGATGCCTCCGGTGTGCCGCTGACCGGCCCACCGCAAACCGACGGCATGGGCGCCATCAAGAACGGTGAGCTCGAGCAGAGCAACGTGGACCCCGTTCGCGAGTTGATCGACCTGATCACCACGCAACGCGCGTTCGAACTCAACAGCCAATCGATCCAGAGTGCCGACCAGACGCTCCAGATCGTTTCGAACTTAAGAAGGTTCTAGATCAGCGCAGGTAGTGACCACGAGAAGACATGAATAACCGGTAACCCCGAGCTGGATCGGGGCACCTAATGAGGCAGGACGCAGGCATGGCTCGCAAGGATTGCGACAGTTTGGAGAAACGGTGTGCCACGGAGGGCACGCGCCGCCTGTGGTACATGCGGACGCGCATCATGGCGACGACCTGCATCGCTGTCGCGTCGATCGGGCAGACCGCGCCGGCGTCCACGATTCGCGTTTGGCCCAGCGCGACCGTTACCGGCCCGACCATTCGGATCGACGACGTCTGTGACCTGAGCGGGTATGTCGGCGAACCGACCGACCCCATCGGCCGGCAGATCGTCGCGGAAGCCCCGGCCGTGGGCGGATCGCGCATCATCCACATCGACCTCATCCGCACCACTCTAGCCGCGTCGGGCGCCAACATGGCCACGGTGCGTCTTTTTGGGGCGACCCGCTGCGAAGTCGTACGGCCGGCGATCGCACCGCGCCTGGAAGGTGGATCGGCCACCAGCCATTCTCGCACGCGTCGCCCAACGGGGCATCCCCCCACGGGCGCTTCCGCCGCAGCCGCGTCGGACAGCGATGGGCTCCGATCGGATGAGCCGCCCTCGTTGCGGCGGGCGGTGATCGACTACTTCAACCACGCGCTGGCCCGGTACGGCGGTCGCGTCCACCTGGCATTTGATGACACGTCCGCGGAGGTGCTGGACCTAACGGGTCCGAACTTCACGTTTGCGGTGCGCCGGGCCACCGGCCGACCCATCGGGTTGACCTCCGTGGAGGTCGAGATTCGCTCCGAAGACAACCACGCGCAGATCGTTCCGCTGGTCGTTCGCGCAACCCTGATCCGTGCTGCCGTTGTGGCACGACGGTCGATCAACCTCGGCGCCAAAATCGGACCGGCGGATCTGCGACAGGTGGACACATCGTTTACGCGCCTGGACCGGCTGGGCCTTCAAGACGAGGTGTTGGCGATCGGGCAACGCGCCAAACGGTTCATCCCGGAGGGGACGCTGTTGGACGCAACCATGATCGAATCCGTGCCGCTGGTCGTGCGCGGGCAACTGGTGAATCTCGTTTCGGTATCGGGCGGCGTGCGCATCGTTACGTCGGGCAAGGCGGCCGCCGACGGTTTGCTCGGCGAGGTCGTTCGCGTCCGATCCACCAACAATCGCAAAGACATGTTCGACGGCGTGGTAATCGGGCCGGGTGAAGTGCGCATCGGCACAGGCGTGCCGCGCGTGTTGGCTTCGGTAGGCTCCTCGGAGTTGGGAAAACGATGAGATCCCTTTCTATTGGATTCATGTGGTTGGTGCTCTTGACGTCGGTAGCTCCGGCCGCGGCACAGGTTTCCTCGATCGGCGCGCGTCGGCGAGCGGAGCTGGAGGCGCATCCGCCCAAGGCCAAACCACGCGAGGCCGTCCGCTCGCGCCGAAACGCGATCTACGACAAGTACTCGTGGACGGCGATTCCGGGAACAAGACCCAAGGCGTTCAGAGTGCACGATCTCATTACGATTGTCGTGCGGCAACGCAGCAAATACGAGGCCGACTCCGATTCGGCTCAGGAGAAGAAATGGAACCTGAAGAGCGACCTCGAGGCGTTCATCAAGCTGACGCAGGGTGGAATCGGCGCATCCCCGTTTCGCCGCGGCAAGCCGTCGATCGACTACAAGTCCCTCAACAAACTTGAAGGCACCGGCCAGTTGGATCGAGAGGACAAGCTGACCACCCGCCTTACCGTCGAAATCATCGACATCAAACCCAACGGAAATCTGGTGGTTCAGGGGCGGAGTCACCTGCGGTGGGATGACGAAGTGAGCTACATCACGCTGACCGGCACCTGCCGGAAGGAAGACGTCACCGCCGACAACACGATCCTGAGCACCCAGTTGGCGGACCTGAACATCGACTCGAGCAACGAAGGTGCGCTGCGTCGTGCGACCATGCGCGGCTGGCTCCCCCGACTGATCGATTGGATCAACCCGATTTAGGAATTGGCCATGCGGATGCGCTTCGTCATCATCGCCTTGTTTCTCGCGGACGCCATCGCCGTGGCCCAAGTGCCTACGGCGCGGGTCGGCGACGTGACGCGCCTCCAAGGCCAGGGCACCAACCGCCTCATCGGACAAGGCCTCGTGGCGGGGCTCGATGGCACCGGCGACGGATCGAAATACCTGCCCACCATGAAACAACTCGCCGAGATGCAAAAACGCTTCGGCGCCGACATCGAATCCGTCGATGACGTGGCCGCCTCGAAGAATGTGGCCATCGTCATGCTCGAAGTCACCGTGCCCGAATACGGTGCGCGTGAGGGGGATATGTTGGACGTGCGGGTCACCTCACTGGCGTCCGCCAAGACCCTGGAAGGCGGGCGGCTCGTGCCGACCCCGCTCATGTACCACGACCCCACGGTCACGGGCTTGTTCGGGTTTGCAGCCGGGCCCATCGTGCTCGATGGATCGACCGGCACCACCGGCGTAATCCGAGGCGGCGCACGGATGGAGCGGGATGTGTTTCAAAACGTCATCGCCACGGGCGGAGACCTCGCAGCCGCAGGCATCGACCACCCCTGGATCCGGGCCGATCAGACTTACATCACGCTCGTGCTCGACGACGCACACGCGGGCTGGTCGATGGCGGCAGCGATCGCCCAGGCCGTGGACAAGGAATTGAGCCTTTCGGCCAACACCGAGCGAGTCGCGTTGGCGGTAGACAGCAAGAGCGTGGTCGTCCTGCTTCCCGAACATCAGCGCGGGGACGCGGCGAGTTGGATTCGTGACATCGAGCGCACGCCCATTCTGATGGAATCCAACGAAGCCCGGGTCATGATCAATCGGTCCAAGGGCACGATCGTCGTCACGGGTGACACACGGCTGTCTGCCGTAGTGATTTCCCAGAAGGGACTCACAGTAACGGTGGCGAATCCCTTGCCGGACGGAACCGAGCTCCCCAAGCCCGCCTTCGAGCAGCAGGATTTCGTGCCGTTGGACCGGAAGCGGAACCGTCAATCCAACGTGAAGGATCTGCTGGAGGCATTGAATCGCCTGAAGGTGGATTTTGAAGATCGGGTATCGATTCTCGAACAGGTACACCGCGCGGGCAAACTCCACGCCCGGCTGATTTACGAGGGTTCATGATGAATGTCATCCCAGTAGACCAAACGATGCCATCACCCCAAGCGCGTCGCAAACTGGCCAGGCTCAAAGACATCACCGGCCGCGTGGTCGGGTCCGTGTTCTACGGCGAGATGCTCCGCACCATGCGGGAGAGCAAGATCAAGGGCACGTTTGGACACGGGGGTCGCGGGGAAGAGGTCTTCTCGGCCCAGTTGCATGACATGCTGGCCGAGCGCATGGGCACAAGCCGTGGCCATGGGCTAGCCGACCTGCTTTATGACCGCTTCAAACATCAACAAAGCCTGGTGAGCCATCTCGCTTCAAGGCAAGGAGCAACGGCGTGAGTCTTCCGGAAACATGGCAACCACAGGTACGCGATCTCTGCCGGCTGCTCGACAAGGCCGCCGGTTGGTACAACGAACTATCCATCCTGGTCGAACGTAAGGTCGAGGCGATGCGCCGGGCGGATATGAGCGCCTTGCAGGAAGCGCGGGATCAGGAGATGGCGCTGGTCAAAACCATCACCGAGCTTGAAGGTCTGCGCCGAACCCTGATGGACAAGATCGGATGCACGCTGGGCATGGCCACGGGCACGGCCCGCGTATTGACGGTGTCGCAATTGTGTCAACGGCTCCCGGCGGAAGGCGCCAAGCAAGTCAGCCTGGCCGCCGGCGCGCTGCGCGAGGCCGTCGCGCACAGCGCCCGTGTCAACCGCCTCGCCGGCGTCGTGGCCGGTGAACTGGTCAATCATTTGCGATGGGTATGGCGCGCGGCGCGGCCCCTCGGAGAACGGCGTGTGGGCTACACCCACGACGGCGGGCATGAAACCAACGTATACCCCCGGGTCTTTGATACGACGGGATAGCCACCATGGGTTTGATGAATTCCGCATTGCAGATCGGGCGAACCGCCATTCTCAGCTATCAGAGCGCGCTGCAGACCGTCGGCAACAACATCAGCAGCGCCGCCAGCGAGGATTACATCCGACTGTCGCCCCAGCTCGACCCGCTGCAGGGCGCGGTCACCGGTACGCTTCAGCCCGGCGCGGGCGTCGCCCTCACTGGCATCCAACGCAACATCGACGAAGCCCTCGAATCGCGTCTGCGCGATTCTATCGCAGCCCGCGAATCCGGCGTCACCCAGCAGGACTCGCTGAGCCAGGTCGAATCCTTCCTCGACGACTTGAGCGGCGCCGGCCTCGATGGCACGCTGCGCGATTTCTTCACCAGCTTCGACCAGTTGCAAAACACCCCCGAAGATCGGGCCACACGCGATTTCACCCTCAGCGCCGGCGCCCAACTCGCCGAATCCTTGCAGTCGCTTCGGGCCAGATTCTCTAATCTCGGCGCCGATCTCGACAGCCAAATCGCGTCGCTCGTGACCACCGCCGACGAAATCGCACAAAAGATCGGAACCCTCAACGCCGAGATCGTTACCTCTGAAGCCGGCGGCAACGGACAAGCCACGGGGCTTCGTGACCAGCGAGACGGGTTGCTTCGCGACCTGGCCGAGATTTTCGACACGACCGTCCGCGAGCAAGCCGACGGAGCGATCAACGTCTACATCGGAAGCGAAGCCCTCGTTCAGGGTGCCTCGGTGCGCCGACTCGCGGCCGTCGAGGAGCTCGACGGGTCTTTCGTGCGCACGACCGTGCAATTCGCGGACACGGCCGGCCAGGTCGAAATCCGCAGCGGCCGCATGCAGGGGCTCATCGTCAGCCGCGACCGCTTCGCGTACGGGCAGGTGGCGCGCGTGGACCAACTGGCGAGCGCCATCATCGAAGACATCAACAAGATTCATGCCAACGGCCAGGGATTGATCAGCTTTGACACCACGACCGGGGCTAACGGCCTGCGGGCGACCGATCTGGCGCTCAACGACCCCGAAACGGGCCTGAGCCAGACACCGCAGGACGGCAGCTTTTACATCGTCGTGGCCGACGACGTTACCCAAACGCCGGTCGCAACGCGCATCGACGTGTCCTTCAGCACGCCCGGCAGTGAAACGACCCTGGACTCCCTCGTGGCCGACATCAACGCTCAGGTTGACGGCGTTACCGCGTCGATCGCCCCGGGCAACCGTTTGACGGTGACCGCGGATGAAGGGTTCACGTTCTCGTTCGGTCACGACGGCCAGGTAGCCCGAGCGGACACCTCGGGCGTGCTTGCGGCGTTGGGCGTCAACACGCTTTTTGAGGGCACCGACGCACGCGACATCCGCGTGAGCCAGGCGCTGATCGATCAGCCCCTGCTGCTGGCGGCGGCGACGACGAACCACGTGGGCGACGGGACCAATGCTGGCCTGCTCGCCTCGGCGGAAACGAATGACAGCGCGGCCCTGGGCGGCGCTTCGATTCGCGACTTCTACAACTCGTTCGTCACCTCCGTTGCGGTCGCCTCAGCGGCGGCCCGCGATGACATGGAAGCGGCATCGATCGTTCATGAATCGCTCAACGCACAGCGTGAAGGCGTCAGCGGCGTCAATCTGGACGAGGAGGCAATCGCCCTCCTCAAGTTCGAGCGGGCCTTTCAGGGCGTGGCCCGGTATGTCTCGGTAGTGGATGGGCTCGTGCGCGACCTAGTCGCGTTGATTCGTTAGATGACGGGATCGAGTAGTACAATGGCGGTCAATCCGATCAGCATGACGAGAATCAGCCAGAACCTGCAATCGACGTCCCTGCTTACGTCGTTGCGTCAGAATCAGGTGGATCTCTTCACGACGCAGGCGCGCATTTCGTCCGGGCGAGCGTTCGTTTCGCCGAGCGAGGATCCGATCGCCTCCGCTCGGGCTCTTGATCTGACGCAGGCGCTGGGCCGGCAGGAACAGTTCATCGCCAACCTCACCCACGGTGACAACGTGCTAAGCGCTTCGGACGATGCCATCACCGAGGTCAATTCCCTGCTCATCGAGGCGAACGCCATCGCAAGCCAGAACGTGAGCAATCTGACCAGTGCGGCCGAGCGCGAATCGGTCGCGGAAGTGATATCGGGCATCATCGATCAACTCCTGGTAGTCGGCAACCGCCAGCTCGGCGGCCGCTACCTGTTCGCCGGTCGTGACACGATCGAAGCTCCCTTTGTACGCGAGCTCGGCGGCATCGCCTACCGCGGGGACACGGGCAATCTCTTCACGCGCATTTCCGACGACGCCTCGGCGATCACCAATGTTTCGGGCGATGTGCTCTTCGGCGCGCTCTCGTCCCGCATCGCCAGCGGCGTCGATCTGACGCCCTCCTTGCGGGCCGACATGCGCCTTGACGACATCAACGGCACGCGCGGGCAGCCTATTGCCGGCGGCACCCTCGTGTTCGATGAAGTGGGCGGAGCGGGCACGTTTCGCGTGGACCTGGCCGCCGTGGACACCCTCGGAGACGTCGTGGACGCCATCAACGCGACGGCGACGCTCGCGGGCGCCTCGGTAACCGCTTCCGTCGGTGATACCGGCCTGCAGATCACGCCCGGTAACCAACCGGTGACCATCGCCGACGCCAACGCCGGCGTGATCGCTTCGAATCTCGGCATCACCACGCCGGCACCGACCACGTCGGTGATCGACGGGCTCCCGCTGACCGCCCGGGTGACGATGTTGACACCCGTCGCCGACCTAGCTCAAGGCGCCGGCATCGATCTCACCAGCGGCATGATCGTCACGAACGGATCGGGCACCGCAACCATCGATTTCAGCGCGGCCGAGACCGTGCAAGACATGATCAACATCATCAACAACGCCGGCGTGGGCATCTTCGCCAGAATCAACGCCGACGCGACCGGAATCGACGTGTTCAACCGCGTGTCCGGGACCGCGCTGACCATCGGCGAGAACGGTGGAACCACGGCTACCGACCTCGGCATGCGCACCTTGAACACGGCCACCCCCCTGAACAACCTGAACTTCGGCCGCGGCATCGCAACCGTCCCCGGAGAGGCGGACCTTCAAATACAGACGCAAAGCGGCGACACCGTCGATGTCAACCTGGATCAAGCCAAGACCGTGGGCGACGTGATCGATCTGATCAACGCCGCCGCCACGGAAGCGACGGTCTCGGTGGAGGCATCCTTGACCGACGTGGGTAACGGCATCCGCATTGTAGACAGTACATCCGGCTCTCAAAGCCTGGCCGTGGTCGCGCTCGGCAGTTCCACCGCCGTATTCGACCTCAACCTGAACATAACCGAGGACCCGGATGTTTCGGAAATCGTGAGCAGCGACACGGCGCCGTCACGAACCGAAGGTATTCTCGGTGCACTGATCGATCTGGAAAACGCGTTGCGGCAGGATGACACACGGTCGCTCACTCAAGCGGCCGAACGCATCGATACGTTTTCCGCTGAAGTGAACCGCGTTCAGGGCATCGTCGGTGCCCGGTCCCAGGCGATGCGTGCCAAGCTGACCCAAACACAGGATGCGACCCAAACAACTCAGTTGTTTCTCTCGCAAGTCGCCGACTTGGACTTCGCCGAAGCGGTCACCCGGATGCAGTCGCTGTCCACTCAGCTTCAAGCGAGTTTCCAGGTGGGCACGCTCATGAACAATCTGTCGTTGCTCAATTTCCTGGGGTAAGGCGATGAAGCGGCCGTTCGGCAAGAGTAGACATGGAGCCTGGCATGCGTGGTCTCGGAACAACCGTCCTCCGGAAACGGTCGACCGCATGCGTGTTCGGCGACCGATGGGGATAGATCGGGGCGCGGCTTCGGTGTAAGCCGCGCACGGTGGCGGGTCAGACGTTATCGGCCGTTGGGCGACGACGTCGAACGCCGACCGGAAGTTTTTCATAGGATGAGAAAATAGGAGATGCGCGATGATTATTCGCACGTCGCGATTCGGACAATTGGAAGTCGACGAAGAGCGGCTGATTTACTTTGAAGACGGAATCCTCGGGTTCCCCGACCAGCACCGCTACGCCCTGGTACAGACGGGAGAGGGAAGCGGGTTCTACTGGCTCCAATCGGTGGAGGCGGAGGATCTGGCGTTTGTGGTCTGCGATCCTCGCCTGTTCGTGGCGGACTATCAGGTTCCCGTCAAGATCGACGATCTGCGGACCATGGGGTTGGACAGCCCCCAGGGCGCTCAGGTTTTTGTCATCGTCAACAAGGTCAACGACCTTCTTACGGGCAATTTCCAAGGTCCGTTGGTGGTCAACGTTGAGAATCGGCGTGCCAAGCAATTGGTCCTCAGCGACAAGCGTTACTCGACCCGGCATCCTTTGATGCGCCTTGAGCGAGGCGCCACAATGGGCAAGACTGCGTAAAAACAGGGGTAGGCGCGAAGCGGTTTGGGCGGCTACAATAGGTAGTGGCAAACGTTTGTCGCCCTTAATCAGTTGACGCAGCCACCGCGGCCACCTCGCCGTGCTCGATCGACCTTAAAGAACGAGCACGCGGAAACAGGATGCCCCGATACCCGCTTCGGCGGAGGCAGGGTATGAGCCGCCACACCAAGACGGTGTGTGTGCGTCGGCAAGGCAATGGAGGAGCCGAATTATGTTGGTGCTATCAAGACAGCGCGACGAAACGATCATGATCGGCGACGATGTGGAGATAACGGTCGTCGACATTCGGGGTGACAAAGTTCGCCTTGGAATCAATGCGCCGCGTCGGATCCAGGTTCATCGGAAGGAAGTCTACGACGCGATCAAGCGAGAAAACGAGCTGGCCGCCAAGTTGAACACCAGCGATGTGCCGGACTGGGAGGATCGCGGCGACGCGTCCCATGAGGATCCCAAGAAAGAGGTTCAGTAGGAGTAGTAGTCGAAAATTTCGACGAGGACGCCCGGAACCGATTCCGGGGCGTCGTGGTTCTGTCAGTAACGAAAAACCCAGGATGTTCCCGGTAGAGCATCCGGAGTAATCAGGGAGGATTGCTCATGTCCAGAATCAACAGTAATGTTCCGTCCATGGTGGCCCAGCGCAATCTGACGGGTTCGCAGCGTGCCTTATCTTTGTCACTGGAGCGACTGTCCAGCGGGCTCAGAATCAACCGCGGTGCGGACGACCCCGCGGGGCTGATCGTGTCCGAGCGGTTGCGCTCCGAGATTGCCGCCGTCGATCAGGCGAGCGACAACACCGCCCGGGCGATCAACGTGATCGCCACAACGGAAGGCGCGCTCAACGAAGTGGCCGCGCTGCTGATTGACATTCAGGCGCTGACGATTGAAGCGGCCAACAGCGGCGCGTTCTCCGACGACGAGATCGCCGCGAACCAGTTGCAGATCGACGACGCCATCAACTCGATCACGCGGATTGCCAATACGACGACGTTCGCCGGGCGTAAGCTGCTCAATGGACAGCTCGATTACACCCTCAGCGGCGTCACGACGACCCAGCTTTCCGACGTACAGGTTCAGTCGGCCAAGTTTGGAACGCAAGCGTTCATCCCCGTCGACGTCAATGTATCCGTGTCCGCCCAGCAAGCCCAGCTTGGCTTCCCGTCGGCGAACATTACGGGCAGCGCCACCACGGTCAGCATCACGGGGCCGGACGGCATCGTAACGCTGACGTTTCCGGCCAGCGCCTCCAGCAACGACATCGTGGCTTCCATCAATGCCCGAACCGACGACACGGGCGTCCTGGCGGTAGTCAGCGGTACGGGCGGATCAGCCGGCCTGAGGATGTTCACCAATGACTACGGAAGCAACGCGACGATCAGCATACAGGCCTTCAATCCGCCTCCGGATTTCCTGGTTCAGGATCGAGCCGGCGTCACCGTTACCGACACGCAAGGCCGCGATGCCAAGGCCACGATCAACGGCGTAGCGACCAATGCGGACGGGCTGAAGCTGTCCATTCAGAGCTCCAATTTGAAGGTGCAGACCATTCTCAATGAGACGTTTGGCAGTGGCGGCCAGGCGACCGGACTGGGATCCACCAAGTTCGCGATCAAAGGAGGCGGCGCGCTCTTCCAGCTCGGTCCACGCGTCACGCCGAATCTGCAGGAGAACATCGGCGTCAAGAACATGCAGGCCAACCGGCTGGGCAACGCGATTGTCGGCTTCCTTTCCGAATTGCAGGACGGCCAGCGGTTTGCCCTGAACACCGGAAACTTCGTCGAAAGCC